>CADBOV010000148.1 GCA_902796385.1 uncultured Lachnospiraceae bacterium | reverse complement strand
TTCAGAAATATCTTCTGGTAGACGGCTATAACATCATCCATGCCTGGGATGAAACAAGGAACATCGTAAATCAGAATCTGGACGCGGCCCGTGGCATTCTGCTGGATCTTCTGACGGATTACCGCGCCATGACCGATGCCGAGATCATCGTGGTTTTCGATGCTTATCGCGTTGCCGGACACAGAACGGAGACCATGGAATACCAGAACCTTCATGTGGTTTATACGAAAGAAGCAGAAACCGCGGATCAGTATATCGCCAGATTCAGCTCGGAATACAGTAAGAAATACGATATTACGGTGGCAACATCCGATGGTCTGATCCAGCTTATCATCCGCGGTGCCGATGCGAGAGTGCTTTCGGCACGGGATCTTCATGATATGATAGAGACGCAGAAGAATTTCATCCGGGAAACCTACCTGACGGAGGAGTGATTCCCGGAAAAAACATCGGACGGAAGAGAGATCTTCCGTCCGATTCATTTTCAAATGAATTATTTATCTGTCCGTTTACTGAACGATCGCCAGCACCTCAAATTTCCGGCTGTCTTGATTGTTTGTGAATGTAATAAGTGTTGCTCCGGGTGAACTTCCGGCTGTCACATAGAATAAGCAGGACTGATTATCATCTGTCCAGTCCTTGTCCCATTTCGGTGTGACAACCCTGTTATCCGATTCAAAATGCAGTGTGAACGATCCCTGATGACGGTAACGCACCGTAAAGCTTTTTGTCTCGCCGGGAGAGAGGACTACAACATTCTGGGAGGAATAGTATGTAGCATCCGATTCATCCAATTTCTGGATCCGGTCAAGATAATCTTTATAGACGCCTACCTGATCTATCTGATTTCTCAGAGTGGAATTGTCGGATTCCAGACTCTCAATCCGGGAATTCAGATCATTCTTATCATTTTCAAGACCACGGATCTCACTGTTCTTTGATTCTACAGTTCCCTCCAATGTCTGTTTTTCTTTGTTCAGCCCCTCGATCTGTGATTCCATGGAGCTTTTATCTTCATCCCATTTTTTTGAACGGTCGATAAAGAAATAGGTAAGAACACCGGCACCGATGACAAAGATACCGAGTAAAACCGATAAGATAATGATCGGCGCTTTGCTCGCTTTCTTCGGCGGCACAGGACTTATCGGCGGAGTATTCGGCTGCGGAATGTTAGTCATCGGAGGATTGACCGGATGTATATTTCCGGCTCTGACTCCCGATGGAGGAACAACGGCAGGAAGATTCGATCCATTCGGATCCATGCCCGCCATATTCGGATCCTCCGGTATCGGTCCGTCGGGGAACATGGCTGAAGGCCCGTTCAAAAACGGTCCTGGTCCTTGTGGTCCCGGTCCCTGTGGTCACGGTCCCTGCGGTCCGGGTCCCTGCGGCATGGGATCCTGCGGACCGGGCTGGTAGGGTCCCGGCTGAATATCCCCTGCGTAATAAATCTCCATGTTACATACCGGACATACATTTAAACCGTCCGGAATCTCTGAGCCACAAATGTTACAAATCATAATACCCCCTCCTTTAACCTCTTTAGGGAAATGTACCGATACCCATTAAGATAAACGGATCTCCGTCATTGTATTTACAGAAGAAGCATAGGCTGCCTCTTCAAGCTCCAGATCCATGGGTTTTACCGTAAAATCCGGATCCTTTCTGTTCAGAATGGCCGTCAGATACTCTTTCAGGAAGAATGGATTTCTAACCAGAAGAGGTCCGACGAGATAAGTTCCGATGAAATGATTCTTCACAACGCCTTCTTTCCGGTCCTGATCGGACAGGAACGGTGTTTCTTTATTATCTACGGTCTGTCCGGAATGGTTTTCAAATCCCACCAGCTGATGTTCCCCGTATGGGATCAGAAGATCATGGACCGTACGCGGCTTATATTCCGTTGAAAAGTCCAGAAGTCCCAGACCTTTGTAGGATTTATTCGGCATCCGGATCTCTTTTCCGAACAATTCAAAGGAATTACCCGTTGCCAAAATATGTGTGCCGTTTTCAATCGCATCCGCAAATTCTTTTTTGTACTTCTTAAGATCCGTAAGTGCAAGGATCAGATTCCGTTCAATCCCGCATCCCATATAGATCCAGTCATAGGACGAAATGTTCTTCGGATCGTTCAGACTTAACCGGTCTACCGTAACATCGATTCCCTGTTCCTTCAGGTGATGGGAGAGGATCGTGACATTTCCGCTGTCTCCGTATAGATTTAAAAGGTCATAATAGAAAAAGCCCAGCTTCAGTTTCATTTGTACAGATTCACCTCCTCCAGGAAGGGTGGGATATAGTCAAAATTCAGGATGCCGTAGACATCTCCGGTGGTTTCTTTCAGCTGTTCGGCAAGTCCGGTCAGCGTCTCCATCTGAACCACCTTCTCCGAAGGAAATCCTGCCAGCTTGCAGCGCAGCGCAAAATCCACCGCATACGGTCCGGCACAGATCACCTGTTCCACCTCGGGAACATTCAGAGCCTCCATATCCAGGTCATAAAGCCAGGAAAGGTCGAAATGATTATAACGCCGGCTGATCTCACGGAGTCCCATGACAAGCACCTTTTTCCCCGGCTGTTTCAGGGTATAATAATGTGCCAGATTGTACGTGGCATTGTTCTCCGCCTTGCAGTTGATGGCCACGAAACGTCTGCCGTTTTTTTCGATCATATTGTAGATCTTCTCGGACATCTTTTCCTTTTTCAGCGCATCCTCGATCTCCTGATCGGGAATACCGGTCAGCTTTGCCACACCGTAAGCTGCGGCCAGATTGTAAATGTGGAAGAGAAGCGGAACATCCACGGGGATGGTCATTTCGTTGTTGATGGTAATGGTCTTTTGCTCCGCATTTACGGAGGTTACTGCAAAATCCGCCTTGTTTCTGCTGAATTCACAGCCGGTACACCGGAATTCACCCACGGTTCCGTAGTGCAGCCAGTTAAACTTAAGCGGCTTCCCGCATTTCGGACAATACGCACAGTCCTTTACCGCAGTGGGAAGGGAAGTAAAGTCGGAAGGCATGCGGTCCACGCCGAAGGTATGGCATTTCTCCGGATGTCTCAGACACAGCTGCTTCGTAACCGGATCATCCTCGCAGCAGAGAAGTTCTGCATCATCCGTGATCCCTTTTTCGATCTCGCGATAAACCAGGTCATAATTCCCCTGTCTGGGCGGTTGATCCCTGGTCAGGTTGGAAAGCACGATCAGACTGGGCTGAATGTGTTTTGTTACAACCTTCAGATACCGTTCGTCCACCTCCAGCACGATGGCATCCTGGGGGATCTTTCCGCCCCAGGTCACATTTTTCAGCATGGTGGAAGCGATCCCACGGATCATGTTGGATCCTTCCTGATTATGGCAGACGGTTTTCCCGCTGCTCCGGAGCATATTTGCAATGATGGCGGTCGTGGAGCCTTTTCCACAGCTTCCTGTCACCATGATGACTTCTTTCGGATATTTCAGTTTGGATAGATAAGATGGGAAGAGTTTAATCACGAATTTTCCCGGAAATGTACTTCCGTCTTTATGAAATGCTTTCTCGGCAAGAAGGATTGATTTGCCGATGAAAGTGCCGATCTGTCGAATCATGAATACAGCTTCCTTTCTGCGATTTGAATTATTTACATTTTACCATATTTATCACAGAAAGAAATAGTTTTATTCATATGAATTGCCTCTTGCAAAAGAAGTGGGAATGTGCTATATTCACTAAGTATGATTTTTTAGAAGTATATTTATTCGATATTCGGACATATTATCCAGGGAGGTTCGTGTTATGAGAATGCCACTTACAATCGCTTTTATCGTTGTTACGGTATTGCTTGCTATAGTAGTCCTGATGCAGGAAGGAAAAGAAAACGGTCTTACCGGTACACTTACCGGTAGTGCTGACACATACTGGTCCAAGAACAAAGGACATTCCAAGGATGCAGTGATCAAGAAGGTCACCGTTGTTCTGGCTGTTCTCTTTTTCGGACTTGCAATCGCACTTAGTTCCAAGTGGGTTGCGTAGTATCATTTCTTTTGAAATTATGGCGGGCGTTCCGGTAAGGATGCCCGCCTTTTTTGTTTGTAAAACCCTTACGGATATGCTATTCTGAAGCCATGGAAGTCTATGGAACTTGTTGTCCTGAATTTGAAAAAGAGAGGTTCGTATGGAGAAAAATGAAGAGTGGAAGGAGCGGCTTTTTGCCTTCCTGAATACAAAAGAATATAAGCCCATGCGTCTGAAAGAACTCTGTTTTCTGATGGAGATCCCCTCAGGGGAACGGGATGAGTTTCTGGATCTGTTGAACTCCCTGGAAAAGGACGGAGAACTGGTCAGAACAAAGAATAACCGGTATATGCCGCTGCCGAAGGATATGCTTACCGGGGATTTTATGGGCAGCCGTAAAGGCTATGGTTTTGTGCGGGTTACGGGATATGATGAGGATTTCTTTATCCCGGAGCATGATGTAAACGGTGCGTTCCAGGGTGACCGGGTCATGATCCGCCTGAAGGCCGTGATGCGGGGTCCCAGGAAGGAAGCGGAGGTTGTCCGGATCCTTTCACGCGGAATAACCACGGTGACCGGTACCTACCGGCTTTCGGACGGGATTGGTTTTATTACAACAGGAAACAAACGGCTGGGAACGGATGTTTACATCCCTGCCGGTAAGGATATGAAGGCAGTGGACGGAAATATCGTTGTTGCCGAGCTGGAACGTTATGATACCGGCGGAGGTGCGCCGGAAGGACGGATCGTAGAGATCCTGGGGCATATCGATGACCCGAAGGATGATGTACTTGCCGTGATCCGTTCCTTTAACATACCGGAAGAATTCCCGGATGAGGTGATCGACCAGCTGCGGGAGATCCCGGACCGGGTATATGAAGAAGATATCAAGGGAAGAAGAGATTTCCGTGACTGGGAAACCGTTACCATCGATGGCGAAACAGCAAAGGATTTTGATGATGCCATCACGTTGACGGAAGAAAACGGGATCTATCATCTGGGCGTTCATATCGCGGATGTATCCCATTATGTGACAGAAGGAAGTCCGCTGGACCGTGAGGCACTTCGCCGCGGAACCAGTGTATATCTGGCAGACACGGTAGTTCCCATGCTGCCGCACCAGCTGTCCAACGGAATCTGTTCCCTGCAGGAAGGAAAAGACCGCCTGGTTCTTTCCTGCCTGATGGATATCAATGAGAAGGGTGAGGTCCTCTCGCATGAAGTATGTGAGGGTGTGATCCATTCCAATGCCAGAATGACTTATACGGACGTAAACTTGCTGATCGAGGATGCGGAGGATGCTCCGGTGGAGAAATACCGGGACCTGATCCCGTTCTTTAAGCGGATGGCACGCCTTTCCGAGATCATCAGGGAGCGGAGACACAGCAGAGGATCCGTTGATTTTGATCTGCGTGAAACCCAGATCATCGTCGGTGAGGACGGACGTCCCACGGAAATCCGTGCATATGACAGAAATGTTGCCACAAAGCTGATCGAGGATTTCATGCTGGCAGCGAATGAAACCATTGCGGAGGATGCTTACTGGCAGGAGCTTCCCTTTGAATACCGTGTGCATGAAGCACCGGATGAGAAGAAGGTGGAAGCATTGAAAATGATGCTCCGTACATTTAAACTGTATCTTCATGGCGGAAGAGAAGCGATCCATCCGAAGGAGTTCCAGCGTCTTCTGACAGAGATCGAAGGACAGCCCTATGAAGCCATGATCTCCAAGCTGACCCTGCGCACCATGCAGCAGGCAAGATACGGTACCGCATGTACCGGACATTTCGGACTGGCAGCCAAGTATTACTGTCATTTCACTTCACCGATCCGCCGGTATCCGGATCTGCAGATCCACCGGATCCTGAAGGAAAACCTGCACGGAACACTGGATGACAGACGCATTTCCCACTATGAGCACATTTTGCCGGAGGTTGCTGCGGACAATTCCGTAAAGGAACGCCGGGCGGATGATGCCGAACGCGATGTGGATAAGCTGAAACAGATTGAATATATGGAAGACCACCTGGGCGAATGCTTTGACGGGATCATTTCCGGGTTCAACAGCCAGTGCATTTTCGTGGAACTTCCCAACACCATCGAAGGCGTGATCCCTCTGGGCAGCCTTACGGATGACTTCTATGAATATCACGAGGAAATGTTCCGCATGATCGGAAACCGGACAAAGAACACCTATAATCTGGGGGATCCGGTTTATATCCAGGTAGTCAGCACCGACAAGGCGGAACGACGGATCGTATTTCGATTTCAGGTAAAAGGACAGGAAAATGAAGAAGGAAGCAGAGAAACTGATAGCGAATAACAAAAAAGCATATCATGATTATTTTATCGAAGAGACCTATGAAGCAGGGATTGCGCTTGCCGGAACGGAAGTAAAATCCCTGCGGATGGGACAATGCAGCATCAAGGAAGCCTTTGTGGGTGTGGAAGGCGGAGAAATGTACATCTATCACATGCACATCAATCCGTACGAAAAGGGGAACATTTTCAATAAGGATCCTCTCAGAACCAGAAAGCTTCTTCTGCATAAATCCGAGATCCGGAAACTGGCCGGTGCGGCTTCGGCGGATGGCTACACCATCATGCCGCTGAAGGTATATTTTAAAAACGGCCGGGCAAAGGTGGAGATCGGACTGGCAAAAGGTAAGAAACTCTATGATAAGCGGACGGACATCGCAAAGAAAGATCAGAAGAGAGAAGCGGAGCGGGATTTCAAGATCCGGAATCTCCGGTAAGACCTCCCCCCGTCAGATGACAGGAACCGACCGGACGTCCACGATCCTATCGGACAGCCACAATCCGACCGGACAGCCAATATCCGACAACCGGAGCAGTTCCTGCGTCACACATTTTTAACTTGATTTTAAGAGATAAATTGATTAAAATATGTTCGTTACAGCATCATAGAAAGAAGGGCGTAATATGAGCCAGGCAAAAGTAGATCGTTACAAAGATGAAAAGAAAAACCGTGAGAAGAACAAAAAGAAAGCCAAGATCAAAAAGGTTCTGATCTCATTTCTTGTAGCACTTATCATCGGCGCGGCAATCGGAATTCCGCTTGGCCGGTATGTATATAAGTATCAGCAGGAGCATAAACCGAAGGAAGATGTCTTCATTGACTCTCATGAATATGAGACTTGGTTCAATCAGTTCTGGGTAGATAATTATTCCGATTTCTACACAGGAACCGAGCTGACATCCGAAGAAGCATCTGAAGCAGCACCGGGAGAAGGAACCTCCGAAGAAGCAACAGAAGGAACCTCCGAAGGTACGCCGAGCGTAGGTGCAGAATCCGAAAATCCTCCGGCAGAATCATCTGAGGCAGCAGCAAATACAGAAGCCAAGACAGAGGAAGCGGTTCAATAGAACATTTTAACCATATTAGGCAAGAAGTCCCCCACCTCTAAGGTGGTGGGATGAATTGTCAATTAGCGCTTGAAAATCGAAC
>CADBOV010000147.1 GCA_902796385.1 uncultured Lachnospiraceae bacterium | reverse complement strand
TCACCAAAAAGAAGCAGGAATGTGGTTTCCTCAAATCCGTGCTTGGACCCGTGGAAGCCTTTGACCAGCTCCTTCACACTATAACCCTGATAATACAGTTCGCCGTCGATGGGGATTCTTTCCCCGTTCTCCATACGGAAACCGTTTACATCCGATATTTCCGTAAGACCGGTCAGCACACCCTTTCCGCTGGAATCACGAAGCCCTCTTTTCACATCATACTGGGAATAAAGCCTCTGGTCGATCCGGCCGGAATGTGCACAAAGCTCCAGGTATTTGCTGAGCGTGTTTTTCATCTCATCCGAGTTAATCATTTCTTATCTCCTTGTTTTGTTGCTTTGGAACGAGCAGGTTTGGTTCCCTTCCCTTTGGATCGGTGTTGCTTCCGGTCAGCCTTTTCCGGCGGATCCGGGAACTCCACATCGAATACATAACGGTCATAGGCATTGATCACCCGTGTTTCGTTATAAGTATCCTCACGTTTTATATTTCTTCCGTAATTTAAATGTACATGTCCATGAAGAAAAAGCTTCGGACGGAATTTATCCATCAGTGTCCGGAAGCACTGGAATCCCTGATGCGGCAGATCCTCACAGTCGTTGATCCCCTTTGCCGGAGAATGCGTCACCAGGATATCAATCCCTTTTCTCAGCTTCCGTTTCATGATCAGCTTCCGGATCCGGGCACGCATTTCCTTCTCCGTATACTGGAATCCGCTGAAGTTGTAGCACATGCTGCCGCCCAGACCCATGATCCGGAGACCCCGGTATACATAGACCCGGTCGTCGATGCATTCGCACCCGTCCGGCGGTGTCTCTTCGTAGCAGCCGTCATGATTTCCGTGCACATAAAGTAATGGCACCTTGGAATAGGTCACCAGAAAGGACAGATACTGGGGGGCCAGATCTCCACAGGAAATGATCAGGTCGATCCCGTCCAGTTTGCTTTTCTCAAAGAAGTCCCATAAATATTTAGATTCGACATCAGCTATTGCCAGAATCCTCATCTTCATCTTTTCGTACACCCTTTAATTCAACTACAGTTCTTGCCTTCTCCTTCAGTGATTCCGCATCCGGAATCTCACCGGTCACATTATCCAGCAGCCAGTCCATTTTTATGATCTCATCGATGGAGAGCGTTTCCCCCTGCCCGCATCGTACCGTTCCGTCCTGATCCTTCAGTTCTCCGGTAAACGGTGAGAATCCCTCTTTAATGATCATCTGCTTCATCACTTCGATCAGCCGGGCCGTACCCTGCGGAACTTTTTCGGAAAGGATCACATCGATCACTCCGGAAGAAAGTCCCCACCAGTAGTTAACCGCCTTGTCCTCCGGCGCTTCCGTTTTCTCCCATGCACCGTCGAGGATCATGTTGATCAGTTTCTCATAGATGACTCCCCAGTTCACCACGGGCATTGCCACATTGACCGGCTGCTTGTCCGTCAGCCTGTACATGCCGAATTTTCTGGAGGCATGCCGCGGTGTGATCATATCCTGATCGGAAATGTAGTCAATCCCCTTTTTATAGAAGCCTTCGTACAGTGCTTCCTGGGATACGTCATTCTTCTTGGTGGTCCATTTCAGATGAACCTCCACCTCCGGATTCACCATCCTTGCGCCGATGGCAAATGCGTTGATGTTGGCGGTCATACCGTAGATCGGATAATCCGCCAGATAACCGATCCGGTTGGTTTTAGTAAGAATTCCGGCCAGCATTCCCGACAGGAATTTTGCTTCATAAAGTCGTGCGTAATAGGTTCGGATGTACCGGTGATTCGTATTCAGTGAACAGTTCAGCACCTTCACATCCGGATAAGCAACCGCCACCTTCAGGCTGGCATCGATCTGCTGGATCGTGGTGGTAAACAGCACCTCCGTTCCTTCCTTCTCGATCAGCTCCTTCATGGCCTCGACGGTCTTCTCTTCCGTATCCGCAGTCGTGATCTTCAAAGTGGAGATCTTATCTCCGAATACTTCCTTGATATGGTTTCTTCCCAGTTCATGTCCATACAGCCAGTCGGAAGCCGAAGGATCCCTGTCGTAGAAAAACGCCACCCGGAGAGGCTTCGACCGGTTAAGATCCGCTCCCAGCACCCTGGTCAGCAGATTCTTTCTGGTCTCGGGCGGGTCCAGCGTTACCTCAACCTCCTGGATCTGGTTCATCATCAGGAACTCGTCCCACATTTTCTTCAGGGCATCTTTGATCTCCGCTCCTGTCATTGTCAGTACGTGTTCATAGTCGTAGACATTGATCAGTGCAAGAAATGCATCTCCCGTGGTGATGGTATCCAGCTTCTTTCCGCCCTTCTCCTCGTATGCCCGGGAGAACTTATAGTAAGCGGAGGTCAGATTCTGGATCTGCTCGTCATTCCAGGTAAGCTCCGGAGCCGTCATATCCGTGCCGGTCTCCTCCAGCAGCTTTTGGAAATTTCCTTCCTTGGAAAACCAGATGAAATTCACCCCGGTCTTCCGGAAGAAGTCCATATATTCATAATAAATGCGGATTTGCGGATCATCTGTTTTCACCGGGATCTTTCTGGTCACCATGGCGGGGATGGAAACCGCGTCAAAATATTTCAGAACGCTGACACGCTTATTTCCTTCCACCACATAGTAATAGTTCAGATATTCATAAACCTTGATGGGATCATGGATCCCCTCACTCATATGTGCGTCACAAAGACTGACCCATTTCTGGGCAAACTCCGTTTCCTTCTCAAGTATCGGCATAAAGTTATACGAAAAAGAGCTGGCACGGCCGGCATTTGCCGTTCCGATCACCCGGTCAAGCGGAATGGTAACAAGTCCCAGACTCACTTCACCACGGATCGAAGCCCCGGTGAGAACCTCATCGAGGATAGCCGGATTCGGAGACTTTCCGGCTGATACAGCCGTCTTCATTGCCTTCTCTCCTGCCTTTTTCGCTTTTTCATAATCTAAATAAGACAAACTATCATCTCCTCAGCATTACTTATTTAGTAACCCCTGCCCGAACAGCTTCATCAGCAACAGCCTTTGCCACAACCTTTGCTACCTTCTCATTAAATGCATCCGGAATAATGTACTCCGGTGTGATCTCCTCCTCCGGGATCACTGCCGCGATGGCCCGTGCTGCCGCTTCCTTCATGGACTCGGTGATGGATGTGGCATGTGCATCCAGCGCTCCGCGGAAGATTCCCGGGAATACCAGAACGTTATTGATCTGGTTCGGGAAGTCGGAACGACCGGTGGCGATGATATTTGCGCCGCCCTTCTTTGCCTCATCCGGCATGATCTCCGGAACCGGATTTGCCATGGCAAATACCAGCGGGTTCTCAGCCATCGTGGAGATCATCTCAGCAGTAACGATATTCGGAGCGGATACTCCGATGAAAATGTCCTTGCCCTTGATCACATCTGCAAGACTTCCTCTCTCTCTGTTCTTGTTTGTGATCTCCGCCATCTCTGCCTGTGCCGGATTCATAAATGTTTCACCCGGGCAGAGGGCCCCCTTGGAGTTAACAAGAACCACATTTCCGATGCCGAACCGCTGCATCAGTTTGCAGATGGAAATACCTGCTGCACCCGCACCGCTGATGACAGCACTGCTGTCTTCCCATTTCCGGCCGGTCAGCTTAAATGCGTTGATCAGACCTGCACAGACAACAACTGCCGTTCCGTGCTGGTCATCGTGGAATACCGGGATATCCAGTTCTTCCTTCAAACGACGCTCGATCTCAAAGCAGCGCGGTGCTGCAATGTCTTCCAGATTGATACCGCCGAAGGACGGAGCGATCCGCTTTACTGTCTCCACGATCTCATCCGGGTCCTTTGTATCCAGACAGATCGGGAATGCATCCACATTTCCGAAACGCTTGAAGAGGATGGACTTACCCTCCATAACCGGGATCGCCGCAAGCGGTCCGATATCTCCGAGACCCAGCACTGCCGTACCGTCGGAAACAACCGCAACCGTATTTGCCTTGCAGGTGTATTTGTAAGCATCCTCGGGATTCTCATGAATCTTGCGGCAAGGCTCCGCAACACCCGGTGTATATGCGGTGGACAGATCATCTCTTGTCTCAATCGCAACCTTGGAAACCACTTCCAGTTTTCCCTTATTCTCCTCATGCATCTCCAGACTCAGCTTGTTGTAATCCATTTTAGTTTTCCTTTCCTTCCGATCTTATCGGTTAATCAAATCATCAAATGTCATCTGCCTTCCCTCTGTCCGGTTTTCATATTTCCGGCAGTAGGTAAGGATTTCTTTCTTGTCGCATATTATATCATCTGCCTTGCATCTGTCAAACAGATATGCAAGGAGTTCCTTATGTTTTTCGGGGATCAGGTCGTATTCTTCCCCATAATCCGCCAGCAGCTGCTTTGCCAGTTCCGGATCCCGTCTCTTCAGTTCTTTATAGAAGAATTCCCGGCTTCCGTTCTGAAGCTGGCACTTCAGATCATGGTGATCCACCATGGAAATGTGGTAGTCCCTGGCCAGCTGCAGCAGCATTCCAAGGGATGTGGTGGTGTCATTGATCCGCGGAATGATGGGATCCAGAAGAAGCACCGTCTCGATCCCGGCCCCTGCCAGTCCCTCGATCAGCCGGATCCGTTCCGCCACGCCCAGTTCTCCTTCGATCAGCCGGAACTGCTCCGTCTGAAGGGAGGATACGGGAACGGTTATCACCACTTTCGTCTTCCTTGCGATCTCCTTCAGGATGTCGATATCCCGAAGAAGCAGCGGGTAACGGGTCGTGATCGAAACGCCGAAATCATACCGGTCGATCACCCGGAGACAGTCCCGCATGATCTCGAACTTTTCCTCCAGCGGGTTGTAGGGATCGGAAAGACCGCCCACGGAGATCATCCCTCTGGTACGTTTCCTTTTCAACGAATACTCCAGGATCCTTCCGGCCTCTTCCTTAACCTCAACATCCTCCGGATTATCCACCCGGGCGGTTCTGGCGCGAACCGGCGATACGATGCACCGGTCCGTAACTCCCCGGTAAACATTCATCCCGTTCTGAGGCGTAAGTATTGTTTTTACCTTGACTACATGCATAGATTCCCTCTTCTCTGTATGGATTAAACAAAATCAAAGGTTTCCTGTTCATACTGCAGCTGGTGATATTCCACGGCCTCCTCGGAGGTCCGGCTGCTGTAATTCGTAACCACGGTCAGTGCACGGTTTCCGGTCATCTGCTGACCCAGAATGTAATTCACGTCAAACCGGCCCGTGATCTCAGGCGTGGCACCACGGGAAGGAACGATCAGCTGTACATGGTTGGTGTGCAGCAGTTCGAAGATCGGTTCCCAGATATAGATATCCTTTGCCGCGCCGAAGGGATTATCGATAAATATGGTCTTGGACCGGAGCGCGCTGTCCTGCATCGAATACATTCCCGAAATGTAGTTGATGATGGAGATCAGGAACTGGATATAAATACCCTGGGACTGACCCGTGCTTCCTACCGCTTCTTCATATTTCAGATATCTGCTCTGTTCGCGGATCCGCTCTCTCTTATAGAGCTGCAGGCGGATCTTGTTCATATCCGTAACGATCACGCCGAACAGCCGCTTCAGTGCCAGCTCGGACTGCAGGTACTTATGCTGTTCCGCTTCGGTCTTCTTCGTATCCGCTTCCGCAATGATCCTGTCAATGTAATCCGACATCCGCTGCCTGAGAAACTCATCCTTAACATAAGGGATGGAAAGCCGGAGCATCTGTACGGGCTCTTCCTTTCCGCCCTGTCCGTTTTCTCCGCCGGCACCCTCCGGTCCGTCCTTTCCGTCCTGTCCCTGACCCGGGATCAGCGAATTCTTCATATGGATCACGGAAAGCTTCGGCAGTTTGTCCAGCTCGGTCCGGACATCCAGACACCGCTCCACGCATTGCTCCACAAAGTTTTCCTTCAGCTTCTCCATATCCGTCAGACCCTGTTCCACACGGGAACGTTCCAGACGGATCAGTTCTTCCATTTCCGAAAGACGTCTCGAAAGCGCTTCCGCCGCTTCCTTCGACCCGGGGATATCCGCATCGTCCCTTACGGACACGGACAATGTGGCAGCGCCCAGATCCATCAGGGTCTGCGTTACCTGTCCCTTGGTACGGAGCATCTGGCTCCTTGCACGTTCCAGACTCTTTTCATTCCGGTCCATCCGGAGCAGCAGATCCTCAAAGGCTCTCTGAAGCTCATCCTCCGAAATGCTCTGTACGGTGTACCTGGAAAGATCGATCCTGTAACGTTCCGTCAGCCTTGCAGCCTCACGATACAAGCCTTCGCTCTCCCTGGTCTGCTTCTGATAATGCTTCTGCTCTTCCCGCGCCTTCTTCAGCTCTTCCCCGGTTCTTTCCTTTGCCTCCTCGACAAGCGGGATCCTCTGCTCCAGCTCTTCTTCCGTATACGGTGCGGTTTCATAGCTTCCGTATGCCATACGGATGTTCTCGATGGCGTACTCGATACTTCCCGCCAGACGCTGTGCTTCCGCGGAAAGTCCGGCAGCCGCGGAGCGTCTCAGCTCCAGATCCTCTCTTTCCTTCCGCAGCCGGTCCGCCTGTTCCGAAAGCTCCGCCGGATCCCCCGGAAGGAGTTCTCCCGCCTTCTCTGCCTCTTCCAGTTCCTCCAGAGAAACCCTGCGCTCCCTGATGTTCCGGAGCAGACGCGATGTACCGGCCTCCATGGTACTGCGAAGCAGCTGCTGCTGTTCCAGTTGTTCCCTGATCCCGGCCTGCTTCTGCATCCAGAGTCTGTATTTTCCGATCAGTTCCTCCAGGGTTCCCTCTTCCGGTGTAAGGCAGCCTGTATCATATGCCGCATAGGATTCATTCCAGTTAAGTTCGATCCGGTCTTTCTCCGCGCAGATCTGCTGTAATGCAGTCCTGAGGGAAACTGCCTCCCGGTTTCTTTCTTCCTCTTCTTCTTCCTTTTGACGGATTCCTTCCAGAAGTGTCCGTTCGCTTTTCCGCAGTTCGGCTGCCGTGAGATTCCGGTCTGCAAACCTCTGCTGCAGCAGATCCATTTCCTGCAGGACTTCGAGCTTCTGCTCCAGCTGACGGATCTCTTCCTCCGACTTCGCCAGTTTCTCCCTGCTGTCATCCGCTTCCGCCGACGCCGCTTCCAGTTTTCTTCTTTGTTCTTCAAGCTCCCGTGTCAGGATCTCCGGATCTGCTTCCTCTTCCACGTTCTTTGCTTCTGCCTCTGCAGCTAAAAGGAATTCCAGATCCTTCTTCTCGGTTTCCAGCGCATCGGACAGATATCCGTGCTCGGTTTTGATGTTGGACACTGCCGCTTCCAGAGACTGCAGCAACCGGTCTCTTCCTTCATTTTCCAGGAAAAATGCCCTGCTGTGTCGTACCGCAAACCAGTGATCCCCGGTTTCCGCCGGATGATCCAGCTTCTCCATATCGTAGATCCGTACCACGGAGGATCCCACCTCCATGGAGGTAAGCTTCCGGTCGCCTGCCAGCTTCTCATAATCCCTGGTAATGATCCCGTACGGAAGCTCCGGATTTGCCAGAAGCAGACGTTCCCTGTCCTCCGGCTCCAGTGCTGCGATATAGTCCGCACCGAACAGTGCCGTGATCCCGTGTCTTGTGGAAATGTAGGACAGTACCTCCTCCACGTCTGCGGATATTTCGATCAGTCTTCCGTTCCGGATCTCCTGGCAGCGCTTCTCGATCTTCAGCTTCTCACGTTCCAGTTCCATGCAGCGGACCGAATCCCGGCTCAGCTTACCGTAGATGGCAGCCTTTAATTCCTCCCGCTCCGCATGATAGATCTTCTTTATCTCTTCCAGCTTCTTCGCTGTCTTCTGTCTCTTCTCTTTTTCCTCGTCTCTCTTTTTCTTCTGTTCATTCAGGATGTTTATTTCATCCTCTTTTCTCCGGACCACTTCCCTTAGAAGGAAGTCCTCTTCTTCCTTCTTTCTTACATTTTCACGGAGTTCTTCTATGTTCTTCCGCTCCATCTCCAGCAGCTTCATGCACTCCGCGATCTCAATCCCGGCGGGGAGAAGCAGATCCGACATTCCCGTCTGCCGAAGCTGGTTGATCCTTTTCTCGTCCTGCTCCGAAGCAGCCTCGATCTCACTCTGTTCCTTCCGGTTTACGGCCAGACTGATCCGGGCATCCTCCAGAAGCTTCCTTAATTCCTCTTTCTTCCTTTCGACGGACTGAAGTTTTCCTTCTGTGGAGGTCTTCTGCTTTTCCAGTTTCCCCATGTCATCGAAGAGATATTTCCTGATTCCTGCGATCACCGGCGCCAGGTCCATCGGCGCTTCAAGGGATGCCTCTGCCACAAGGCGTTCCAGTTTTTTCTTTTCTTCCAGATAATCCAGATAGTCCAGTTCCGCTTTTCTCCGGTTCAGCTGCTCCTCTTTCTCCGTAAGACGCTGCACCGCCTGTCCGATCTCATCTCTTTCAATCTGCTCCTTCTGCTGCAGTGCCTCCAGCTTCCGTTCCTTCTTCGAAGTCTTCAGTACCTCAGCCTCGGCCCGTGCCGCAGTATAAGCCTCTTCCGCATCCTCCACCTTTTTCTGGAGGCGCATTTCCTCCTGCTCCTTTCTGGCTCTGGAAGCATCCAGGGTCAGATAGATATCCCCGATTCCCTGAAACAGTTCATCCCGTTCCGAATAAAGCCCGGAGAAGGAATCGATCCGGTCCCGGAGCAGTGCGATCAGTTCCGCTTCATGATCGTAATTCGCGATATCCCTTTTCTTTTCAGCCAGAACCCGGAGCTGTTCACGGATGCTCATAAGGAGCTTCGCTGCGGAGCTCTCCTGCTTTTCCTCCTGTTCGGTCTTGACCAGATATGCCTTCTCGATGATCTCCTCGATCAGCAGGTCTTCAACCACCTTCCGGGTGGTGCGGTAATTTGTCTCGAAATACGTCCGGACATGTCCCTCTGTCTTATTGATGCCCCGGATGATCTCCCACTGGCTTTCAATGATGCCGTATCTGCTGAGGAATCTCTGATACTCTCCCTTCCGGTCGAACACGAAAACCTCCACACGATTCTCCCTGCGGGACAAATCGTGCAGATAATTCTTCAACGCCTGATAGGTAAGCCGTTCATCCCCTTCGGAAAGCGGGATATTCATGATGTCATATTTGTTATATTCCTGATAGAAAATGCAGTAGTTAAAATACTCAACGGATGCAACCTCCCGGTTTTCTTCCTCTCCCCGGTCCCTTGCCTTCCGGGCACAGAAGCCCGTAGTCATATAGCGCATTCCGTCCTTGATATCCGGATTGTCCAGCTTCCATTCGATCAGGGAATGGATCGTGGTATTCCCGCAGTTTTCACGGAAGAGCTTCTCCAGAGGCTGTTTTTCATCCAGTGTACAGTTCGGGATCATACACTGCATAAGAAGCAGCATAAGAACGCTCTTTCCTCCGCCGTTGGCTAAGTCATAGAGCGTATTCTGGCCGTAAAGACGCATGGTGAAATCATCATACATCTGCGTTCCGAAATTATATTTAACGTTATTTACACGTATACGGTTGATGCTCGGCATCGTTTCATCCTCCGTTTCATACCTCTACCGGATTTCCATTCACTCCCGTCAGTCCGTCATCGCGTCTGTCGGTCTTCCATTCCGTATCCCGGTCAGTCCGCC
>CADBOV010000146.1 GCA_902796385.1 uncultured Lachnospiraceae bacterium | reverse complement strand
CAAGAGAGAGTATCGGAACCACAAGTCGCACCGCAAAGGAATAGCAGACGAAAATCCAGCGAAGAACTATGGGTCCGTCAGAAAGGCCTAAATGAGGAAACAATACAGTCCGAATATAATCGAACGTCCACGCAGAAAAGACTCCTGCGATATCGAAGTGAACATCCATCAGAAAAGACGGTCGTTGAGCAGGAATCCAAACTGATGGCAACGAGACAGGAAGCGGAAAACGTGATGGAAGTCGATCCTCATGAACTGCAGCGGCGACAGCGGTTACGACAATCTCTAGAGAGTCAAGCGTCAGTTCCCTTATACACGGAATCCCATTCTTCTATTTCCGAAGAAAGTTCGGAACAGAGCCAACCAGGACCATACGAAATAAAGATAGAATCTGATGATTCGAAAGAAGCCGCTTTTCACACCAGCATAAAGACAGGACACGTCGTATCACCTAGCCCAAATCCCACCGGCTCCAGGATGGCCTTTCCGAAGCACAGGAAAGCATCCGAAAAGGTGGGGGCTGATAAGACTGGGAGCGTGAAAAGGGAAGCGCCAGAGAAAAAAGAAACGGGCGGCGGTGTGGACACCCCAACTGGAAAGAAAGAATCCGTAAAACTTGAGCAGGCGGACAGGCAAACCGCGGAAAAAATAGAACAGGCTGCATTCGCCGCCTTGTCCGTCGCGAGAAATAAAGGGAAGAATGAAATGAAGGAGGGACAGGACGAAAACGATGCGCTAGAAGCCGCTGAAGATGTTCGTGACGAACTGGAACATGGATTCCGGAACCTTCCGCGAAAACGAAAGGAACCCAAGCCGGACACACCGAAAAATGAATCGAAGCTGAAGCCGGGTTCCTGGTTTGAGTCCAGACTGAATACCTCCCGTCCTGATGGCAATCACACGGAAGAAACCCGTCAGAACCAGCATCGTCAACAGAAGGAATATCAGAAAAAGAAACTGCAGCGTGCCTATGCCAAAGCATTTCGTGGGGAAAAGGCAAGAACAGAGCTGGAACGTGAAGCGGAAAAAGGCTTCCGAAAAGCGGGAGGGAAACTGCGCTCGGTTTTCCTGCCGACGGATGATCCCATGCGAAAACTGTTTCGGATCATGCTGATCGTCCTTCTGGTCATCCTGGCGCTGACGCTTCTTCTGCAGGGAATGACATTGTTTGTCGCATCAGGGAATGGAGTGGTTCTCACTACCTATCCCAACTCCGACGAGGAGATCTATGCAGTAGAGAATGAGTATCGACGCCTTGAGCAGGCACTGGAAGCGCAGCTCACTACCATTTCGGTGCGGTACCCCGGATATCAGGAGTACAACATGGATCTGGACGATATCGGACACGATCCCTATGTGCTGATTTCCTACCTCACGACCTACCACTGGAATTTTGAATATGAGGACGTGGAGGAGGAAATCCAGAGCCTGTTTGAGGATCAGTATGAGCTGATCGTCACCCCGTCTACCAGACAGCGAAACGGTAAGACCATCCGAACGCTGGAGGTGCGACTCATCAACCGCGGACTGGACACGGTCTGCCGGGAGCGGATGGACGAGGAACAGGTGGAACTGTATGACGTGTTAAACACGACGAAGGGAAATCGGGACTATCTGTTCAATGAATCCAATACCGGCTACGGACTGGACGGTTACGTCAATTACTCCGTACCGGAAGAAGCGTTGAACGATGAGCAGTTTGCCCGAATGCTCCGTGAAGCAGAGAAGTATCTGGGATGGCCTTATGTCTGGGGCGGATCCTCTCCTGCCGACGGCGGATTCGACTGTTCAGGTTATGTGTGTTGGGTAGTGAATAACTGCGGCAATGGTTGGAATGTGGGACGCACTACGGCGGAAGGATTGCGTCGGATGTGTGCATATGTCTCGCCGGCGGATGCTCGTCCCGGAGATCTGGTCTTTTTCCAGGGCACCTACAACACGGAAGGTGCCAGTCACATCGGCATCTATGTAGGAGACGGAATGATGATCAATGCCGGCGATCCCATTAAATATGCCAGTATCAATACCCCCTACTGGCAACAACACTTCATGCAGTTCGGACGATTACCGGGAGCCAATCCGGGAACCTCTGCAGCGGCTAACAGCGGATTTTCCGAGGAGGATCGGCGATTACTGGCGGACTGTATCTACTGGGAGGCCCGAGGGCAGAGCTTTGAATGCCAGTGTTATGTGGGACAGGTCATTTTGAACCGTGTGTATGACCGACGGTATCCCAATACTATCCGTGGAGTCATCGGACAGCCTGGACAGTATGCCAATGGAATCCGATCCTCGCCGGAACCCTGCTATGCAGCCGCCGATGCGGTACTGTCCGGGAAAGTGGCCATGCCGCGAAACGTCATCTATCAAGCACAGTTTCAGCAGGGATCTGGAGTGTGGAAGTATCTCGAAGGGGAGTACTTCTGTTACGGATGAAAAAACAGCGGCCGCATTGGCGACCGCTGTTTTTTCGAAACTTAGAGGGCCCACTTCAGAGCATACTTCAGGGTATACCAGATGGGTTCTACCACGAGATTCCAGAAATTAAACATTTTATACCCTCCTTTGCTTGGTATTTCTTCCTGTGCAGCGCACAGGGGGATGTACCTCTAAGGATGGAAAAAGAAAACACATATTGCACAGAAACTTAAGAAAGGACGGAAAGGAGCAGTTATGACACAGGACAAAATCGACGTGGAAATTCGACGCTGGGAACAGCGGATAGAAGATGCAAGAGATCGAATCCGTGTGCTGAAGGCGGAAAAACGCCGGTTACAGGATCAGAAACTTGTAGAGATGATCCGAGGGAAAGGCTTAAGTAATGAAGAAATACGGGCAATGCTGTCCAGAGAGGAGAACGAACATGAGTGAGTCGAGACGAAAACTGTGGATCCAGATCACAGCTGTCGTTCTGACCGTGTCACTTCTGGCCTCCATAGTGTTGGTATTTGCCGATGAATATGTAGTGCCGGAGGTTACTCCGTCCATGACACCTATCACGACACCGTCTCCGTCTCCAAGTGCATTCACTGCACCTGGTAACGGTGAGGTTCAGGACCATGTGGATGACGGAGGGTCGAAGGAGTTTTATACCGTTCAAACGAAAAACAGCAATACGTTTTATATCGTTATTGACAAAGCGCGCATGGACGACAACGTTTACATGCTTGCACAAGTAGATGAGGAAGACCTAAAAGAATTTGTGCGTGAACCGGCTGTCGAGGAGACTCCGGATGTAATCATCAGTGAAGAAGTGGAAGAGATCGAGGAAAAAGGAGGTAAAGGATGGGTCCTGTGGCTGATTCTAGCGTTGCTTGCCGGTGCCGGTGCATTCTGGTATTTCCGTATGGAAAAACCGATTCAGGAAGAAACCACAAACAGGCCGGAGGAACATCCGAAGGAAGGCTTAGAGACCGGCGATAGTGATGAATATGAGGATCTGCCGGAGGATCTTAATGGTGAACCAGCGGATCTGGAGAGTAACGAAAAGAGTGATTATGGAGAAGGTGTTGACAATGATGAGTTTTAATGAGTTCGTCCATGCCTTCACCGATGGCAT
>CADBOV010000145.1 GCA_902796385.1 uncultured Lachnospiraceae bacterium | reverse complement strand
TAATCAGGGTGTGCGGGGTTCGAGCCCCCGGCGGCCCACTACAGGAGGGCTGAGGACTTAGCTTATGCTAGGCCTTTGGCTCTTTTTAATTGTTGTCTAAAACATGTGGATATGATATTCTGAATAGGGTTCAACATTATCTTTTCAAAGGTGAAGGAGGGATCATTATGAATTGTCCACATTGTGGATGTCCGCTCCCTGAGGGAGCACAGTTTTGTGGAACCTGTGGTGTTAGTCTTGCACAGAGTCAGCCACAGTATAATCAGCCGCAATATAATCAACCTCAGAAGGGATATGGTCAGCAGATGCAGGGAGGATATGCCCCTAAGCCGGTGATTCGGGTGCCGCGACAGCCGGTATTTGTTAAAATGTCACTCTGCAGAATCATCGGAGCAGTATTTATTCTCCTTTCCGCAATCCTGCCGATGTGGTTTACCATGTCACAGGTGACCATGAATGCCGTTAGGTCGTTGGATACGGTGGGATTTTATGTCGGATTCGGTTTCTGGACCAGCGGAAGCGGAGTGCAGGTTTTCTGGGCGATCATGTTTATCCTTATTGCAGTCGCGATGCTTGTCCTGGAAGCAGGATTGCCGATCAAGGGATTTGATGATTTCAGAGGAAGATTTAATGCGCTTCCGGGTGCAAGATTTTATCTGCCGGGTCTGTTCCTGTTTTTCTTCTTACTGGCAACATTTATTGAGCCGACCTATACAATTTTCCTGATAGACGGTTTCGGTGCAAAGAATTACAAACTGACGATCAGCACAGGCTGGTGGATCGCATTTATCGGTTTCTTACTTACGCTGGTTGCTCCGGTCGTTGCACTGGTCAAGTCGAGCAATGCAAACGGGTACAGAAATCAGGGTGGAGTTCCCGGAAATATGGGAAATCCCGGAAACGGACAGTATTGATTCCGGCATCATATTATTAAGCTTTATACGGGGAGATACCGCAGAAGGGCGGTGTCTCCTTTTAATATATGAAAGAAAGATACTGGATGGTAGAAAAGAAAGGATTGTCTTGCTATCTGATTTATGGTAACTTTATCTTAAGTGAGTATTTCTCATGTGTAACATGCAGCACCATTGGTGAGAATTTAAGGAGGTTAAAATGAATTGTCCAAATTGTAATCTTCCATTACCGGATGGATCAACCATGTGTATGGGTTGCGGAACCTCAATTGCTCCGCCGAATACGCAGTATCAGCAACCGGAAATGCAGTACCAGCAGCCGGGACCGCAGTATCAGCAGCCGGGACCGCAGTATCAGCAGCCGGGACCGCAGTACCAGCAGCCTCGTCAGCAGACAGCTCCGGCAGGTCCGAATGTGGGATTGGTGGAAACACTGAAGTCACAGCCGATAAGGATCTGTACATTGGTCGCTCTGTTCTTTTTCTTCCTTACATCCTGGCTTCCTGCCTGGGTAACGTCCAACGGAAGCGGAGGCGGACTGTTCTCAGGCGGTGGAGGTGTTCTGATCCTGTGGGGCATCGTGATCATTCTGGTTGTAGCGTGGACATTCCTTGTTGAGTTTATGCCCAACATACAGGCAATCTCAGGAATAGTCAGTTCATATAAGCAGCTGCCGTTTTATCAGTTCTATGCACCGGGCGTATTTCTTATTCTGTTTTTCCTGATCATATTTAACAGCATGGTCCGGATTGCAACGATTGTCGGAAGCTATGGTTTTTGTTTCTATCTCTATATTATTGCATTTATTCTTATTCTGGTTGAACCGGTTATGGGTATGGTTAATGCAAATAAGAGAATGTAGTTATTGTCTTGAAGGGACACCGTCATATGGCGGTGTCCTTAATTTACGCATTCTGTTTGTAACGTTCAAAAAATGACCGCACTTTCGTCTATAAATGGAACGTTACTATTTACATATGACGGTAATTCGTGTAATTTATATTCAAGCGATTTCCATAGAAATGGATACATGTCATATTATAGAAAGGACAGAAAAATGGGCGGTTATGATGATGGGAGAGATCCCAATCTTTATGATCGAAGTAAATATAAGCTGGTGTTGGATTCGAACCAGGATCCGTCCCGGAGTGCGAATCCGGGAGGCGGAAACATGCCGGACGGTACATACTCCGGAGGCGGAGCATATTCCGGAGGCAGTGCTTATTCCGGCGGTGGCGCATACCCCGGTGGCGGTGCTTATCCCGGCGGTGGCGCATACCCCGGAGGCGGTGCGTATCCCGGAGGCGGTGCATATCCCGGAGGCGGTGCATATCCAAGAGGCGGTGCATATCCAAGAGGAAGTGTTCCACCCCGCGGCGCATATCCCGGAGGCGGCGCATATCCCGGAGGAGGTGTTCCACCCCGCGGCGCATATCCCGGTGGCGGCATATATCCGGGGAGCGGCATTACACCCGGAAATGTCTATCCGGGGAGCGGCATTGCACCCGGTAACGTTTACCCGGGAAGCGGGATATCCCCCCAGGGCGTAGTTCCCGGAGGACTGAGTCCCGAAAGAAGAAATCTGACCTCAAACTTTTTCTCTTCAGGAGCAGTCGGAGGCGGATTATTCAGAGGAGGCAGCGGTTCGGGCACGTCGGACAGGGACAAAGCGGAAGCGGAGGTCATCCGGTCCAGGGGGATTTCAGCAACCATGCAGGAAATGGAAAACCTGCGGAAGAAGATTAATTCCCAAACGGTTTTGGCGATTGCAGCGATGGTTATTCCCATGATCCTGCTGATGTTCTGGAACATAGGAAATCGGAATTCCAGATCCACGTCTTCGCCGATCTTTGGATTCATAACCGTCGGAAGCATCTTCGGCGCTGTGATAATCTTCTGTGTGTTCCTCAAGGGCGGCAGTTCGAACAGGAATAAACTGAAATACCTGTATAAGGAAACATTTGTAAAACAGCTGCTGCAGGAACATTTCCAGGATGTTTACTATAACTGGGAACAGGGAATGGATAAGGAACTGGTCAAGGCCAGCGGAGTCTGCAGACTCGGAAACCTGTACAGTTCGGAGGATTACATCAATGCGGTTTACCGCGGAATCCGGTTTCAGCAGGCGGATGTGACGATCCAGTATCATACCAGTGGTAAGAATTCACATACGACCACGTATTTCAAGGGAAGAATGTTCTGTTTTGAATACCCGAGAAAACAGTCAAATGTGGTTCAGATCTATTCAAAGAACTTTGTTTATGCGGGAGAACCGAACGGGTACAAACCGCAAAAGGTCGAGATGGAGAGCGTGGGATTCAATAAAGGATTTACGATCCGGGCAATGGATCCGCATGATGCGTTTTATATCCTGACACCGCAGATGATGGAGCATGTTCAGACACTTGCGAACAGGTTCGGAAGCATAACGATCGTGTTTGATCAGGGATATCTGATGGTCGGACTGAACCAGCATACGATGGATTCCTTTGATCCGCCGATGAACAAGCCCATTGATTATCCGCAGGAGAGACAAAGAGTTCTGGAGGATGTGCAGATCATAGAAGGTATCATACATTTACTGGAATGTATTCCCGATTAAGCATTCCATTTGGAAATAAGTAACGATTCATTCACCTTTAAAAGGTAAGGAGGAGAAGAAAATGATTATTATCGGAATTGTAGTCGGAGTGATTTTACTTTTTATTATTTGCTGGATTGCAATGTCAAACGGCATTAAGGTTGCAGCTCTGAAATGTGACGAAGCATTATCCGGAATTGATGTAGCACTGACAAAGAGATATGATGTGCTTACAAAGATGGTTGATGTGGTTAAAGGATATCAGAAGCATGAGCTGCAGACGCTGACACAGATCGTTCAGCTGAGAAGCGGAATGAGCATGGCAGAGCGTCAGAACGTAAATAACCGGATGGACCAGCTGTCCGGACAGTTGAACATTCTGGCAGAGAATTATCCGGAACTTCGTTCCAGCCAGAATTTCATGGAGCTGCAGAGAGCCATTGCAGATGTTGAGGAACATTTACAGGCATCCCGTCGTCTGTACAATGCGAATGTAACTGCTTACAATACAAAGATCGTTACCTTCCCGAGCAGCATGGTTGCAGGAAGTATCGGAGCAGTTCAGAAGCAGTTCTTTGAGGCAGATCCCATCCGTCGTCAGGACGTTAAGATGAACTTCTGATAACAGTGAATAAGCAGCGGAGTACGCCCTCTTTTGTTTCGGCAGAAGAGGGCGTTTTTCTGTCGGGAATCTGCGGTCAAAAGTCTTCTCAATGCTTGTATTTCCACCGAAAAACCGATATAATATTGAATGCATACGGATGTTAATGATCCGGTTACGGAAATATTGGAACGGAAACACATCGGAGGGGTTGTATATGAAGAAGAGGCTTGTTACAAGAAGTGATTTTGATGGACTTGTATGCGCGATGCTTTTAAGAGAAATGGACCTGATCGGGGATATCAAGTTCGTGCATCCGAAGGATGTACAGGACGGAAAGATCGAGCTTTCGGAAAATGATATTACCACGAATCTTCCTTTTGATAAAAGGGTTGGTCTTGCCTTTGATCACCATGAAAGTGAATTGATCCGAAACAAGAAAGAGGATTATGAAGGAAAATATATCATCGACGGTGATGCGAAATCCGCAGCCCGCGTGGTTTATGATTATTACGGCGGAGCGGAGAGATTTACAAGAGTTTCCGATGAGATCATGCTGGCGGTAGACAAGGGTGACAGCGCTGATTTTACGGAGGATGAGATCCTGAATCCCAAGGATTGGGTGCTGATGAATTTCCTGATGGATGCGCGGACCGGACTGGGACGTTTCCATGATTTCAGGATTTCGAATTATGATCTGATGATGGAGCTGATCGACTATTGTGTGGATCATGACATCAAGCAGGTTCTGGAACTTCCCGATGTAAAGGAACGTGTGGACATGTACTTCGATCAGCAGGAGAAATTCATTGCCCAGCTGAAGGAAGTGACCACCATTCATGATAAGGTTGCAGTGATCGATCTTCGTGATCTGGAGACCATTTATACCGGTAATCGTTTCATGGTTTACGCACTCTGGCCGGAGGTTGAGGTGTCCGTGCATGTGGCATGGGGCTTCCGGAAACAGAATACGGCAGTCATGATCGGACGGTCCATTATAAACAGAAATTCCAATGTGGATATCGGTGAACTCTGCCTCTCCTATGGCGGAGGCGGACACCGCAAGGCGGGAACCTGTCAGCTGGATAATGATAAGGTTGACGGTGAACTGCCGAACATAATCGAAAAGTTGAACGGAAGGTAAAGAGAAAAAATGGCATATGACAATATCCTTGCCGCAATCGGCAGAACACCCCTGATTCGTCTGAATCACATGACCGGCCCGGAGGACGCGGAAGTGCTGGTAAAATACGAAGGGATGAACATCGGCGGATCGATCAAGACGCGGACTGCACTGCAGATGATCGAAGCGGCAGAGGAAGCGGGAATTCTGAAACCGGATTCCGTGATCGTGGAACCCACCAGTGGAAATCAGGGAATCGGCCTGGCGCTGGTCGGTGCCGTACGCGGTTACCGGGTTATCATCATCATGCCGGATTCGGTCAGTGAGGAGCGAAGACTCCTGATCCGCCAGTATGGAGCGGAGCTGATGCTGATCCATGATGATAATAATATCGGGGAATGTATAGACCGGTGTATCGAAACCGCAAAGAAACTTGCAGCTGAGAATTCAAACTATTTCATGCCGGACCAGTTTTCGAATCCGGAAAATGTACGGGTGCACATTCTGCACACGGCAAGGGAGATCCTGAAGGATGCAGAAGGACCGGTGGACGGCTTCTGCTCGGGGATCGGAACCGGCGGAACGATCACCGGAATCGGAACGGTTCTGAAGGAAGCGAATCCGGATGCACTCATCTGGGCAGCCGAGCCGGAGCATGCGGCGATCCTGTCCGGAGGATCCATCGGATCTCATTTGCAGATGGGAATCGGAGACGGACTGATCCCTCCGATCCTGAATCAGGATATCATACAGAGGATTGAGATCGTATCGGATGATGAGGCGATCGAGACAACACGTTTACTGACCGCAAAGGAAGGTATCCTTTGCGGTATTTCCAGCGGGACAAATGTTTGTGTGGCTCTCCGGATGGCAAAGTATCTCGGAAAGGGTAAGAAGGTAGTAACGGTTCTTCCGGATACAGGTGAGCGGTATTTCAGTACAGAGTTGTTCCTGAGAGATTAAAAGCGCGGGAGGGCGTATGCAAAAGCAGGTTTTTAATCCATTCCTGCCGTTGTGGGAGTACATCCCTGACGGCGAACCACATTTATTCGGAGGGAGAGTCTATCTCTACGGATCACATGACAGAGAAGGCGGATGGACCTTCTGCATGGATGATTATACCGTGTGGTCGGCACCGGAGGATGATCTTTCGGACTGGCGGTGTGAAGGTGTGATCTACCGGGCGGAGCAGGATCCCATGTACCCGGAAATGAAATATATGTATGCGCCGGATGTGGTGCAGGGAAATGACGGACGTTATTATCTGTACTACTGCATGTCCGGTGATTACGGTGTGGGCGGATACTGCTGCCCCATCAGTGTAGCGGTTTCGGATACTCCGGCGGGCAGCTATACCTACCTCGGGCACGTGCAGAATCCGGACGGAACGCCGCTGATGCGTTATGTATGCTTTGATCCGGCGGTCATGAATGATAACGGAGTGATCCGGTTATACTACGGAACCCAGTATGGCTATGAAGAAGAACAGCCGGGGGATCCGCAGGTGATCGAGACAGAGATGGAAATGTTCGGCCGTACAAGGGAAGAGATCCTTTCCTATCCGGACTCCATTAACGGACCGGTGATGGCGGTTCTGGAGGATGATATGCTGACGGTAAAGGAACAGCCCCGGCACATTATCCCCTATAAGGTAAAAGGAACATCCTTCGAGGAGCATCCGTTCTTCGAAGCGTCCTCCATGCGAAAGGTGGGGGAGAAATATTATTTTGTATATTCTTCCTGGCAGAATCATGAGCTCTGCTATGCGGTTTCGGATCATCCGGACCGGGATTTCACGTTCGGGGGAACCATCGTATCCAACGGGGATATCGGAGTGAACGGCAGAACAAAGAAAGACAGGCTGAACATGACAGGCACGACCCACGGAAGTATTCTGTCGGTCAGGGGACAGTGGTATGTATTCTATCACCGTCTGACCCACAAGTCGGACTACAGCCGGCAGGCGTGCGCAGAGAAGATTGAGATCGCTGCTGACGGAAGCATCCGCCAGGCTGAGATCACAAGCTGCGGATTAAATGACGGACCTCTGCGGGCAGAGGGCAGTTATCCTGCAGTGATCTGCTGTAATCTGACAAACGGAAATATGCCCCACGGATGCAACAGCATTTACAGGGAGGAATTCCCGAATGTTACGCATGGTCCGGCCGGGACATCCGGAGAAGAAGCCGGAGCGGCAGACGGGAAAAAGGATCAGGATGTGGAACGGTTCATTGGGGAGATCGAGGAAGGATCACTGATCGGTTATAAGTATTTCCGGTTTGAAGGTGTGAAGGAGATCGGAATCACGGCCCGGATAGAGACGCCGGAAAACCACGTGGTTTACAGCGGACCGGTGCGGGTTGATGAAAGAAGTGCAGAACCGGTCGGAGGCGTGGCAGGAACAAACGCGACAGATGCGGATCCCGGTGCAGCTGCGGATTATGCGATCGGAACGGATTCTACAATCGGAACGAGTTCTGCAATCGGAGCTGATTCTGCAGACGGGGATTTCGGAGCGGAGACGGAGGTTGTCATGGATGTGATGACGGAAATCGACGGTCCCGTGATCGGCAGGATCCGGATACGGCAGGGTGCGGACCCCATGCATTGGGAGACATTTTATACGGAGACAGAGATACCGGATGGGGTTTATGCGGTATTCTTCCGATACCATGGTGATAAGAAACTTCAGATGAAGGATATTTTATTTCGGTAAAGAGAAGGGTTTTGGTTATAACGAAATAAGTGAAATTGAAGAATACGGAGGGTCGTATTCTCAAAGTTCGCTGTGCGGGAAGGGGGCTGCCCATGGACGAGATTCAGAAGATGAATGAGCCTGAATTAGTTGGGTGTTTTGAAGATGCGCTGCAGTTTGATCATATCTATGCGGTTTATCAGCCGCAGATCAATCATTCTACAGGGCGTATGGTGGGTGCTGAGGCGCTGATGCGCTGGAAACACCCGATTTACGGAGTCCAGATGCCGGCTGATTTTATTCCGGTACTGGAAAAAAACAATCTGATCTATCGTGCAGACCTGCACATTTTTGAGATGGTCTGCAAATTCCAAAGGAAATGTCTGGATGCCG
The DNA here is from genome assembly GCA_902796385.1 of uncultured Lachnospiraceae bacterium. GTDB lineage: Bacteria > Bacillota > Clostridia > Lachnospirales > Lachnospiraceae > Eubacterium_Q. The sequence continues at coordinate 284 of CADBOV010000145.1, read as the reverse complement.
GCATTTCCATCATTCCCATTTCGGTCAATATGTCCCGTTATGATATTTATAATACGAATTATGTGGAGGAGATTGAGGGAATCCGCAAGAAATATGATATCCCGGTGAAGTTTCTCCGTCTGGAGATCACCGAGTCTTCTGCCATCGGCGGACTGGCGCTGATCACAAAGGTTCTGCGGCAGCTGCATGACCATGGTTATACCGTGGAAATGGATGACTTCGGCAGCGGCTACTCCTCCCTGAATATCCTGAAGGATCTGGATGTGGATGTGATCAAGCTGGAT
>CADBOV010000144.1 GCA_902796385.1 uncultured Lachnospiraceae bacterium | reverse complement strand
TGATGAGAATACCGTTCTTCCCTTCATGATGTCCGCGGTTCATGTATCCGTATGCCAGATAGACGATATCTCCATCATCGTTAAAATCAAGAATCTTAAGTCCGTGAGATGACGGATCATTTCTTAAGTCTGCCATGTTTTCGGAAGAAAAACTGAAGACTCTTGCCACGTCCGATGCCATATAATCGTAGTACCACAACTGCCCGTTCTGGGCAAATGCTACTTTTTTCCCTTCATCGGAATATCGATAATCGATATTACTTTGGTTCTGGATCCCCAGCGCGATCATATTATCCGAAGAATCTATGATCTGTTCATTATAGTAGGCATCCATTGTTCTCTGATAGTCAAGAAGAAAGATCCTGTCTGTTGTATAGCGGACCTTATACCTTTCCTGCACATCATAGTATTGAATATATCCACCCTTGATTGGAGCGGAAACCAGTGTATTCATCTGTATCACACCGTAGGTTGCATTCAGTTCCTGCAGTCTGATCTGCGGCTCGCTCTCCTCCCGGACATCCATTTCGCCGAAAAAGACTGTACTTACGCTGGAGTGGATCGTCACTAACTCCATGGTATTTTCCACAGCATTTTCTGAAGGCTCGAGATAAAGGGCATTCTCATCCATCCCTTTTTCCTCAAAAAGATTGTTGTGGAATTTCCTGACAAACTCCATATACTCTGTAAGATGATACCCTTCTGCGTATTGCAGCTTCGTATAATAGAATACTCTCGTACTGTTATTCAGACGAACTGCCATCTGAAGATAGTAATTATCATTGTTGTTGATCTCTGTCTTCAGATTGAAGCTTCCCTCTCTGACATCTGTCGAATCCGTGTCGGTAAGCTTATTGACTGTCCCTTCCTCCACAGGATGTGCCGGATCGGTCTGATAAAGCTTGTATTGAATCGCCGTGATATCATAACCGAAATGGTACAGTTTCAGGCGTATCTCATGGCTTGAATCCATCACTGTAATCTGGTTGCGTACCAGTGACTGATCGATTTCTTCCCGGTATCCCATCATCAGATTATAGTCTCCACCATCCCCGGCAATCACCAGTACCGGATAGGAAGACCCGGACAATTCTGCTGCCACATTTCCTTTTTTCTGGTTTTCCCGGTAATTAAACAAGGCTGCCGCCCCGATAAACACCAGGATCCCCACGATAATCCTGAGCAGTATTATTTTGATTTCATCTTTCATGATAATCCCCTTACTCATCAAGCAATCTGTATAAAGTCGGCTTCAGGCCGAATTCCTCCAGGAATTCCCTGACCATTCTGCCGGATTTTTCTCTTTGAACATTGGATAACGCATGTTTTTTCACAGCACGGATCAGCAGATTTTTTGGCGTATGTTCCATGTCTATGAACTCTAAAACAGCAGTCTCATATCCTTCTCGCTCCAAAAGTGCTGCCCGGATGGCATCTGTCGCCATAGCGCTAAACCGTTCTTTTAAAATTCCGTATTTTGTCACTGGCATCAATGCGTCTGCAGACATCTGTGCATTGACCTCATGCTGACAGCACGGCACACTGAGGATCACTTCTGCACCCCAACATATGGCTTTGTATAAAGCATAGTCCGTAGCAGTATCACAGGCGTGTAGTGTCACGACCATATCCACCCGGTCCGTCCCGTCGTATTCTTCAATCGCTCCTTCGATAAAATGCAGTTTTTCATATCCGTATTTTACGGCCAGTTTACTGCAGTGGGCGATCACATCTTTCTTCAGATCCAGACCGATGATCTCTACATCATATCCCTGTAGTTCCCTGAGATAATAATAGATGGCAAAGGTAAGATACGACTTGCCGCATCCGAAATCCAGAATCCGGACTTCCCGGTCTTTTGGCAAAGCCGGGAGAATATCTTCAATAAATTCAAGAAAACGATTAATCTGCCGATATTTATCATAACGGTTTTTTAAAATCTTCCCTTCCTGGTTCATAACCCCAAGATCCATCAGGAAAGGAACCGGCGTTCCTTCGGGAAGAAGGTATCTTTTCTTCCGATTATGGGAAAAATCTGACACCACAGGTGGCGTGTCTTTT
>CADBOV010000143.1 GCA_902796385.1 uncultured Lachnospiraceae bacterium | reverse complement strand
TGCTCCGTATTTACGGATCTTGAACTTCTTCTGGATCAGTCGGACGAGAGCGGAAGCAAGAGTCTGACATCCGGCAGGAAAAAGAAGAAAGCGGAAAATGTTCTCGCGCAGAGTGTGGTGGAGGATGCCATCATCGAGATCATTACCGAGAATGACAATAAGGGAAGGGAAACCGGACTCGGAGAGATCGGAAGCCGTCTTCAGAAGAAGTACTCCGATTTCGATGTGCGTAATTACGGTTACAGTTCTCTTTCTACATTTATCGAAGAGATCCGGGGCTTCACACTGAAGAAAACCAACAGTACGGTTACGGTGGGACTGAAGGAAGATAAGGACATGAAGAAGCGCCTTATGCAGTATGTGGAGCAGGAGGTAAAGAAGGAAGGACCGGAGGGGATCGAACTGGGACGTCTGGGACAGAGACTGTATGCGGAATATCCCCAGTTCAATGCCAAGGAATTCGGTTATTCCACATTTGCCAAATTTGTCCTGGCCATCAAGAGTCTTTCGATCGAAACATCGGAGAACAACCGCGTGATGGTCTATATGAAAGAAACGCAGAAGGACAAGGAAAAAAAGGAGAAGAAGAGATAAGGTGCGTTACTACATTTCCGATCTTCACTTTTACCACGACAATATGAATGATAAAATGGATTGCCGTGGATTTCATTCCGTGGAGGAAATGAATGAGGTGATGATCGATCACTGGAACAGGAAGGTCCGGAAGCAGGATGAGGTAGTGATCCTGGGGGATTTTTCCTACGGAACGGCGGAGCAGACGAATCAGCTGCTTTCCCGTCTGAACGGAAAACTTTATCTGATCTACGGGAATCATGACCGGTTTGTGAATGCAAAGGGGTTCGATGCGTTCCGGTTTAAATGGATCAAGCCGTATGCGGAGCTGTCGGATGATAACCGGAAGGTGATCCTCTGTCATTATCCGGTCTTCTGTTATAACGGACAGTACCGGCTGGATGAGGAGGGGAATCCCAAGTCCTATATGCTGTACGGACATGTGCACGACAGCTTTGACGAACGGCTGCTGGATCATTTTATCAAGCTGACAAGAACTGCAGAGAGAGGACAGATCGGAAAAGAGGGGCTGCATCCCATTCCCTGCAACATGATCAACTGCTTCTGTATGTATTCGGATTATACGCCGCTTTCGCTGGATGAGTGGATTCAGGTGGACCGGGAGCGAAGAGCGAAGCTGCCGCCCCTTTCGGAGGAGGAGTTGAAAGAGACGGGAGCAGTCGGAATGATGCCGGAAGAACTGCAGGAAGCGGCAGAAGAGGAAAAGTAAGAAGCAGGCAGACCCCGTTTTGTTATCTAAAGGAGATAGAATATGCATAACAGTTTTCGTTTACCCTATCATTTGATCGTTGAAGAAGGAATATTTGATCATGTCCCGGATGTCATGCAGGATGTGCTGCCGGGATTTGAAAAGCAGAAGATCATCCTTGTTACGGAAGAAAACCTGAAGGTGATCTTTGCGGATCAGCTGGAGCGGATCACGGAAGACTTTGAACAGATGGAAACCTATCTGATCAAACAGGCGGATTATGATTCGGCGGTTGCGCTTGCAAAATATATCACCATGAACAACATTAAGACGGTCGTAGGGTTTGGCGGAGGAACGGTTCTGGATCTGGCGAAATTCGCCGCATTTGTATCGAAGACCACGCTGATCTCCCTGCCCACCACCCTGTCCAATGACTCGCTGGCATCGCCGGTGGCAGTTCTCGGGACAGAAGGAAAGGCGAGAAAGACATTTGACTGCACGATCCCCCACGCCATCATCGTGGATGTAAATACCATCGAATCCGCACCGGAGCGTCAGCTGCTTTCGGGTGTCGGAGATACGGTCAGCAAATATACCGCGCTGGTGGACTGGAAGATAGCGATGGATGCGGGAGCCGCACATATCGATGACTTTGCTTATATGATCTCAAAGATGGCCTTTAACTCCATCGCATATAATGACATGAAGGAACTGAAGTCCAAGGATTTCATCAAGCGGCTGACCCAGGCACTGGTCATGGGCGGTCTGGCCATGGAGATCGCGGGTTCATCCCGCCCCAGCAGCGGATCCGAGCATCTGTTCTGTCACGCCCTGGAAGAACTGTACGGGGATTATGTTTCCGTGCCCCACGGGATCGCGGTTGCCATGGGAAGCTATGCGGCATGTAAATTCCAGAACAGAAATGTACCGAAGATCACAAGGATCATCAAGGAATACGGAATTCCCGTCTGCCCGTCCACATGGAAGATCACACCGGAGATTTTTGCGGGAGCATGGAAGAAGGCGCCGTCCACACGTCCGGATCGTTATACCGTACTGAACCGGATGGATCTTACGGATAAGATGCTGACGGAACTCTATTATGAAATGGAAGATGTATTCGCATAAGTTTAAAAATATTTTTGAAAATGTCCCATAAAAACAAAAACGGGAAACGTATAGTTAGACAGGAGGGTTACTTTTGGACGAACAGGCATTTTCAGGCTGCATGCAGCGAATGGCAGCCGGTGATCGTGATGCTCTGCGCGAAGTATACGAGGCATATCTGAAACTAATCTTTTCCGTTTGCATAAACCAGTTGAAAAACAAGGAGGCAGCGGAAGATGTTGCCTCCGAATTTTTTATCCGGTTGTTCCAGTCAGCAGGAAGCTTCCGGGATAACGGACATCACAAGGCATGGATCATTACCATAGCCAAGAACATGTGCATAGATTATATGCGAAAGAACGGCCGGGAAATGGCGGTGCTGGACGAGCCGGATGATGAAGACCGGACCCGGGAGGTCAGTATGGAATCCGCGGGGGCGGCGCCCATGTTCCACAGTTCGGACGGGCCGGGCATGGCGGAAGAAACGCTGAACCGGCTGACGCTGGAAAAAGCCATGGAACTTCTTTCGCCGAAGGAAAAAGAAGTGATCGACCTGAAACTGACGGCCGGATTCACATTTAAAGAGATATCAGAGCTTCTGGGAATGCCCCAGGGAACCGTGTCCTGGCATTACAACGAAGCAATAAAAAAGCTAAGGAGGTATCTGCAGGATGGATGAACGTAAAATGAATACAGCAGAAGAAGAAGCATACCTCCGCATGCTTGACAGGGAGGTGCCGGACCTTTGGGGCCGGATCGAAGCAGGACTTGACCGGGTTGTACCGAATGATGCGATGTACGGACAGACGATGCCGAATGACACGATGTACGGACAGACGGCACCGAATGATATGGTGCAGGGACAGAATGGCTATGGAAATGAAATGACACGGGAACAGCGCTTCCTGGCGGAAGCCGAATCGGAGGCACAGATCCTGCAGTTCCGTCCGAAACAGGAAGGAAAGAAGAAAAAGGGATGGATCATAGGGGTTGCAGTGGCGGCAGCGGCACTTCTTATTTCCCTTGCAGTATTCGGTTTGCCGGGAAGAACCGAAAAGACCGAAAAATACAGCAGCGATGAAAGCGGTCAGGCCTCCGCTGCGGACCGGAAGGATGAACTGTCGGGAGAATCAGCGAAGAGTTACAGCGGTGCGGAGAAACTTAAGGATCCGACCATGAGCGGAACCAACAATCTCCTTCCAAATATGGGTATAGAAATGGATGATGCGTCTGAAATCGAAGGCGAGAAGAAGGAAGCCGGACGTCAGGGATCCAAGGACGAAAGAAATGAGGAGTCGGAAAAAATGACGGAAGCCGCAGCGGAAACTGCGGAAGAAATTCCGGATGACGGGCAGGGGCCCGAAAAGATAGAACCGGAACAGAATCCTCCGGCAACGGATCAGGACGGGTTTGTAATCCCCGGAAAGACAGGGGAAAGAACACTGATGCAGCTTGCGCTTATGGAAACTCCCTCGGTTTTGGTAAGGATTTACCGGAATATCAACGGAACGGATGTTCCGTTCCGGATCTACGGACAGACTCCGGACGGGGAAGTGCTTCTGCTGGAGGAGGAAATCTATACATCGGATATTTCCGAGGAAGAGAAAAAAGCGAAAACCACGATCCTGGACGGAGAGACCCGGGCAACACTCCGGACACTCGACGGATCGGGAGAAACGGTTTATTCTGTTCCGTGATGAAAGGAGTTATTTGATATGTTAAACGGGCTGACGGAGCAGGAGGTTCGGACTCTGGAGAAGGAAGGAAAGACCAACTGTCTGCCGGATCAATGTTCGCAAAGCGTCGGATCCATCATCGTCGGAAATGTGTGCACCTATTTCAATGCGATCTTTTTCGGCCTGGGGATCCTTGTGATCCTGGTAGGTGCTTACCGGAATCTGTTATTCCTGCCTGTGGTGATCGCCAATATGGTGATCGGAATCGTTCAACAGCTCCGGGCGAAGAAGGTTCTGGACAGTCTTTCTCTCCTGGATGTTACCCAGTACACGGCCATCCGGGACGGGAAGGACTGTACGGTGGATATGGAACGACTGGTGCTTGGGGATCTGATCCGGCTTTCGTCCGGACAGCAGATCCCGGCGGATGCAGAAGTGGTCTCCGGAAAAATATCAGCAAATGAAGCGCTTCTTACGGGAGAAGCGGATGAAGTGGAAAAGGAAGCCGGCATGGAACTCATGTCCGGCAGTTTTGTGGTTTCAGGAAGCTGTATCGCGAAGCTGACAAAGGTCGGAAAAGACTCGTATGCGGCACAGCTGACTGCCAAGGCGAAGGAAGTAAAGAATAAAAAATCGGAAATGATCCGCGACATCGAGAAGATCATCCTTGTTGCAGGTATCATCATCATTCCGGTGGGTGCTGCACTGGTTTACGGCTCCTATGTGGTGGGAGGCCAGTCCCTTCAGGACAGCGTGGTATCCATGGTGGGCGCGGTTGTCGGTATGATCCCGGAAGGCCTGTACCTTCTGCTTACGGTGGCGCTTACCCTGAGCGCGGCGCGGCTCGCAAGAAAGAAGGTTCTGCTTCACGATATGAAGAGTATCGAGACCCTGGCCAGGGTGCATGTGCTCTGTGTGGATAAAACCGGAACCATCACCAGTGATGTCATGACCGTGACAGAGTCATTTCTGCCGGTGGATCCCGGACTGAAGGAAAAAGAGGCGTTGGAACTGCTGAGCCGCTACATTTATACGGTTCCGGACGATAATATTACCATGAATGCCCTCAGGGCAAAATATGCGGAACAGGGAAAGCTTTCCGCTACGGACGTCCGTCCCTTCAGCTCCAAACTGAAATATTCGGAGATACATACGGAGAAGGAGATCTATCGTCTGGGTGCACCGGAATTCCTTCTTTCGGAAGAGGATCTGGAGAAGAACAGGGAAGTGATCGAAGAACGGACCGGACGCGGACGCCGTGTGCTGGCACTGACAAAGGACGGAAAGCCGGCTCTGTTTGTCAGTCTGGCGAATGAGATCCGGGAAACGGCACCGGCGACATTTAACTATTTCAGAGAGCAGGGCGTAAAGATCAAGGTGATCTCGGGCGACAATCCACTGACCGTGTCCAGAGTGGCTATGGAAGCGGGGATCGAGAATGCAGAAAGCTATATAGATGCTGCAACCCTTGAAACAAAAGAAGATTATCTGAAGGCAGTAAAGGAATATACGGTCTTCGGCCGGGTGAAGCCGGAGCAGAAGAAGGAACTGATCCTTGCCATTAAGGCAAACGGTCAGCGGGTAGCCATGACGGGAGACGGTGTCAATGATATTCTGGCCATGAAGGAGGCAGACTGCTCCATCGCCATGGGCGGAGGCAGTGATGCGGCACGTCAGGCAGCGCAGGTAGTGCTTATGGATTCGGATTTCTCCCACATGATGCCGATCGTAACGGAGGGAAGACGGATCATCAACAATATCACCCGGTCCGGAATCCTGTTCCTGTATAAGAATATCTTCTCTTTGCTGCTGGCGGTATTATGTATCATCCTTACCTACCAGTATCCGATCAAACCGACACAGATCTCCCTGGTATCCGGATTCAATATCGGATTCCCGGGCTTTCTGCTTGCATTTGAGAATAATACAAAACGCCAGCACGGACGGCTTCTGCACAGAACGCTTTTCGGAGCTGCGCCTTCATCGGTCATTGCCTTTCTCATGGTTTCCACGCTGATGCTTGTGGGACCCTCCATGGGATTCACAAAGGATGAGGTTTCGGTTGCGGGAATGTATATCCTGACGACAGTCGGCTTTACACTTCTGTGGAAGCTGATCCAGCCGTTAAATAAATACCGGATCCTTGTTTTTGCGCTCTGTGTGATCGGCATGATCCTCAGTATTACGGTGTTCTGGAATATATTCATGCATGCCGTGGTTTCCGTCAGAGCAGGCTGGATCTCCATAGGTATTGCCGCCGGCTGCGCACTGGTGTCCTGGTTCCTGACGGGAATTGTAGGGAAACTGAGCGCAAAAAAGGATATGAAAGAATAAGTGAAAGTGGTATGATAGTAGCATGAGAATCGGAATATTTGATTCCGGGATCGGTGGTCTTTCCGTTCTGAACGAGGCTTTCCACCGGCTGCCGGATCAGGAATACATTTTTTATGCGGATACGGATCATGTGCCATACGGAAAGCGCGATCCGGAGGAAATATTTGAATATGTCAGGGAGATTGCCTTTTTTCTGGAGGCAGAGGGTGTGGATGCGATCGTCATTGCATGCAATACTGCCACCAGCGTTGCAGTGCGCCGTCTTCGTCAGGAAATGAAACTGCCGATCGTAGGAATGGAACCGGCGGTTAAACCGGCGGTGGAGCATACGGACAACCGGCGGGTCCTTGTAATGGCAACACCGGTCACCCTTCGGGAGACAAAGCTGAAGGCGCTGATCGAGCGTGTGGATGAAGAACACAGGGTGGATCTGCTTCCCATGCCGGAGCTTGTGAACTTTGCGGAAAAGGAAATCTTTTCCGGCCCCGAGCTTCATGCCTATCTGGAGCAGCAGTTCGGCGGATACCGGACAGAAGATTACTCGGCCCTGGTGATGGGCTGCACACATTTCAATTATTTTAAGGATTCCTACCGTGAATTCTTTTCCTCGGAAACCGCCTTTATGGACGGGAATGAGGGAACGGTCCGCTACCTGGCACATTTGCTCGGGCTTCCCGTCTGGGAAATGCCGGAAGAAGAAATACTCTTTTCCTCTGCGGACGAAATGACGGCACATACGACCTTTTATACCTCCGGGAGACTTGTGGAGGATAAGGATACGCTGGAACATTTCCTGCGGTTGCTGAACCGGCAGGAAGAAATGCGGAAGAT
>CADBOV010000142.1 GCA_902796385.1 uncultured Lachnospiraceae bacterium | reverse complement strand
TCCGATCCCGCAGTGGGAATAGCACTTGCATGGATTGGTTCCATCAATGATGACATTCTCGAAAAAACGGAGCTTGCATGCGAACTTCTGACATTTTTACAAAAATACTATTGCAATCTACTGGGCGAGAGGTATAAAATTACAGATGGTATGTCTCCGGCTGAGGCGTTGGAACAGATAGCGGATGTCAGGAAATGTATCAAAAAAGGAAATGAAAAGGATATTGATAAGGCAGCAAAATGCCTGTTAGATGATCTCCGCAGCAAAAAGATCGGAAGGATCACTTTGGAATATCCGGAATAATCAGGCTAGACTATCCGAAAGGGTTGGACGAATGGGATACTTTGATGAAAATGAAGAGAAGAGCGTAAGTGATGATATTACTGCGCTGGTAGAGAATTCCTCGAAGGAAGAAAAGCTTCGCCGCAAAGAAGAGAAACGTCTGGAAAAAGAGAGAAAGAAGCAGGAGAAGCTGGAACGGAAACAGAAAATGGAAATGCCGGAAGAAGAGCCGGAGGTAACGGTTCGTATCACTCCGGAAGAATCCGTGGTAGAACCGGTAAAGAAAAAAGAAGATAAGAAGAAAGGTGCTTCCGACGAGAAGGCAGAAGAGATAAAAGAAACAGCAGCTGAGGGTTCAGCCGCAGGGGTCATTGCAGAAGCAATGGAAGCCGAAGCTTCGGAAGAGGAAGAATCAGGAAGGAAGAAAAAGAAGAAAAAGAAAAAAGATGAAAAGGTAGAACCGGGAGAGGTCAATATCGTAAAGGATCTTCTTTCACTGATCGTTTATATCGGTATCGTCATTCTGATCTGCTTCCTGATCGTAACCTTTGTGGGGCGCAGGACAACGGTACATGGAAGTTCCATGCAGCCGACACTTCAGTCAGGCGACAGTCTCTGGATCAATATGCTGGCATACAAATTCGGCGATCCGGAGAGGTACGATATCATCGTATTCCCGTATGAAGATGATGTTCACTATATCAAGAGGATCATCGGACTTCCGGGAGAAACCGTTCAGATCACCGAGTACGGTGAGATCCTGATCAACGGACAGGCACTCGTTGAACCGATCAAGTTTGAAAAAATCAAGGATAACGGAATTGCCGCGAATCCCATTACCCTGGGAAAGGATGAATACTTTGTTCTCGGTGATAACCGGAACAATTCCAGAGACAGCCGTTGGTCGGATGTAGGTCTTATCCCGAGAGATAAGATCATTGGCAAAGCAGTCTTCCGACTGATGCCGTTTAAGAATTTCGGATCAATAAAGTAGTATTTGAATTAGGACCGTGTATGTACGGTCCTAATTCTTCATAAAGACACATGACTAACGCAGGTAAAAGGGCGTTTACAGGAGAATACAGAGTGAATATAGGCGAATTAAGAATAAAGTACCAGAAGATCACAGACTGTCCGTTAATGGAATATGAAAAGATGCGTTCCGGACTGAATGAACTGATCCGTGAAAATGAATCCGATACCAGGAAGGGTGTGGTAAGTATCCTGGATCAGGCAAGAAAAAAGATCCAACAGCTGGATCAGGAACTGGAACGTGTAAGAGGCATGATGTATTTCGAAAAGAAATATGCGGACTGTTCCTTTATCTGCGGTATCGACGAGGTGGGACGCGGACCTCTGGCCGGACCGGTTCTCACGGCTGCGGTGATCCTTCCGAAGGATGTGCTGATTCCGATGCTGAACGATTCCAAGCAGGTTTCAAAGAAGCACAGGGAAGAACTGTATGAAATCATCATGAATACGGCTGTTGCAGTGGGTGTCGGCATGAATTCGGAAAAGGTGATCGATGAAAAGGGAATTGAATTTGCCAATAAGGATGCCATGCGTCAGGCCATCCGCCATCTGAATGTGGAGCCGGATCTTCTGCTTGTGGATGCGGTACATATCCCGGAGATTGATATAAAGCAGGTTTCGATCATCAAAGGAGATGCCAAGTCCGTTTCCATAGCGGCTGCCAGCATTGTTGCAAAGGTTACAAGGGACCGGATCATGCAGGATTATGACAAAAAATACCCCATGTACGGTTTTAAGGATAATGTGGGATACGGAAGTGCAGGACATATTCAGGCGCTGAAGGAATACGGGCCCTGTGAGATCCACAGGCGAAGCTACATTAAAAATATCGTAGGACAGGACTGATATGCCGGAGAATAAAAGAGCCGTCGGCGGAGAAAAAGAACGACAGGCCGGCCGTTACCTGGAAGAACAGGGTTATGTGATCCTGGAATATAATTACAGGACCAGAATGGCGGAAGCGGATCTTGTCTGCAGGGACGGGGATACTTATGTCTTTGTGGAAGTAAAATACAGAAAAAGCAGAGCTTACGGACATCCGCTGGAGGCAGTGAACCGGGCAAAACAAAACAGGATCCATATGGCAGCTTTGTATTATCTGGAGGATCACGGGCTGATCCCTTCCCTGACACCGGTACGGTTTGACGTGATCGGAATACTGGGAGGGGAAATGACGCTGATCAAAGACGCATTTTAGGAAATGATACAGGAGAGAGACCATGCACGAGCATCGCATCGTTCGTGTAAATGAAGACAGTCCCGCTGCACTGGCGGGTATCCGCGAGGGGGATCGGCTGATCTCCCTGAATGGCATGCCTGTAGAGGATGTTTTTGATTATCATTATATCGCCGAGGATACGGAGGTTTCTCTTACGGTTTTAAGGGATGACCGGGAGATCACCTTCCCCATTGAAAAAGGAGAAGATGAGGATCTGGGACTTGTATTTGCCGAATCCCTGATGGATGATTATAAATCCTGTTACAATCAGTGCATTTTCTGCTTTATCGATCAGAATCCGAAGGGAATGCGGGATACCATCTATTTTAAGGATGATGACTCCCGGCTGTCCTTCCTTCAGGGAAACTACATTACCATGACGAACATGAAGGAAGCGGATATTGACCGGATCATCAAATATAAACTGGCACCCATCAACATTTCCGTCCATACAACGAATCCGGAACTCCGGAAATCCATGCTTCATAACCGGTTTGCGGGAGAGATCCTGTCACATATCCGGAAGCTGTATGAGGCAGAGATCCCCATGAACGGACAGATCGTTCTCTGCAAGGGGGTAAATGACGGAGAGGAGCTTTACCGGACAATCCGGGATCTGATCGAGTTTGCACCCGTGATGGAAAGCCTTTCGGTTGTTCCGGTGGGTCTTACCAGATACCGGGACGGACTCTGCCAGCTGAATCCTTTTACGAAGGAGGATGCGGAGGAAGTGATCGAAATGATCGAGGGCTTCCAGCAGGAGGCGTATCAGAAATGCGGCACGCATTTTGTTCATGCCAGTGATGAGTGGTATATCCAGGCGGGACGTGAGGTTCCCACGGAGGATAACTATGACGGGTATCTCCAGATTGAAAACGGTGTGGGGATGGTACGGCTGCTGTTTGAGGAGTTCCGGATGGCCGTGGATGATGTGGAAGCTGCCGCATCCGGCAGGGGGATCCGCAGACTCCGGATGTCGAAGGAAGAACGGAAGCTGACACAGCTGATAAAGAAGAATCCGAACCGGAGGGTTTCCACCATTACCGGACTTCTGGCATATCAGAGCAGCGATTTCATTAAACAGGAGCTGAAACGGATCCGGCCGGATATCGATTTTCAGGTCTTTCCGATCCGGAATGACTTTTTCGGTCCGCAGATCACGGTAACAGGGCTTCTGACAGGGCAGGATATCGCCAGCCAGCTTAAGGGAAAGGACCTGGGAGATGCGCTTTTGATCCCCCAGAGCTGCCTTAAAGCAGACGAAGATATCTTCCTGGATGACATGTCTCTTACAGAGCTTGAAAATGCTTTACAAGTAAAAACTGTTATTGTAAAATCGTATGGTATGGATTATCTTAAGGCAATCATAGGAGTAGAAACATGAGTAAACCAATCGTGGCCGTAGTCGGTCGCCCGAATGTGGGAAAGTCCACATTATTTAACGCGCTGGCCGGTGAACGGATCTCGATCGTAAAGGATACCCCCGGTGTTACCAGGGACCGTATCTATGCAGACGTAACGTGGTTGAATTATCAATTTACATTGGTGGACACAGGAGGGATCGAGCCGGAATCGGACGATCTCCTTTTGACGCGCATGAGGGAACAGGCTGAGATCGCCATCGAAACGGCGGATGTTATCCTGTTTCTTACGGATGTCCGGGAAGGACTGACCGCGTCGGATGTTGCCTGTGCGGACCTGCTCCGGCGGTCGAAAAAGCCCATCATTCTCTGTGTAAATAAAGTAGATAACTTTGATAAATTCATGGCGGATGTCTATGAATTCTATAATCTGGGTCTGGGTGATCCCCATCCGGTTTCGGCTGCGTCGATGCTGGGATTTGGTGATCTTCTGGACTGCGTGGTGGAGTATTTCCCGAATGCAACATCGGAGGAGGAAGAGGATGACCGTCCGAAGGTTGCGATCATCGGAAAGCCGAATGTGGGAAAATCCTCCATGATCAATAAGCTCCTGGGAGAGGAACGTCTGATTGTTTCGGATATCGCGGGAACCACAAGAGATGCCGTGGATACGGTTGTAAAACATAATAAGACGGAATACATCCTGATCGATACGGCAGGTCTTCGCAGGAAGAGCAAGGTAAAGGATGAGATCGAACGGTATTCCATCATCCGTACGGTTGCGGCGGTTGAGCGCTGTGATGTTGCGGTCCTTGTGATCGATGCAACGGAAGGTGTTACCGATCAGGATACCAAGATCGCCGGCATCGCCCATGAGAGCGGTAAGGGTATGATCATTGTGGTCAATAAATGGGATCTGGTCGAGAAGGATGACAAGACCATGAACCAGTTCCGGCGGGATATCCGGAATAAGCTTTCCTTTATGCCCTACGCTGAGCTGATGTTTGTATCGGCACTGACGGGACAGCGGCTCATCAAGCTTTTCGATGAGATCGACATGGTTGTGAATTATCATTCCATGCGTGTGGCAACCGGTGTGATCAACGAGATCCTGGCTTCTGCCACGGCAGAGGTTGAACCTCCGCAGGATAAGGGAAAGAGACTTCGCCTCTATTATATGACGCAGGTTGCAGTGAAGCCGCCTACATTTGTAATCTTTGTAAATAACAAAGAACTGGCTCATTTCTCCTATATCCGGTATATAGAGAATAAGGTAAGAGAAGCGTTCCTGTTCAAGGGAACACCGCTCAGGTTTATTATTCGTGAAAGGAAGGAAGACCGTTGAATATCTTACTAAGGGTTCTTTGTCTTGTGGCAGGATACCTGTTCGGTTTGATCGAAACAGGTGTATTATACGGGAAAATGAAAGGCGTTGACATCCGTAAGCATGGCAGCGGAAATCTGGGAATGACGAATGCGCTCCGCGTCCTCGGACCGAAAGCCGGTCTGGTGGTATTTATCGGCGATCTTCTGAAGGCATTTATCCCGTGTCTGATCGTGAATATCATTTTCCGGAACATTTATCCGGAGACCTATATGGTATATGTCCTTTATACGGGCCTCGGTGCTGTTCTGGGACATAATTTTCCGTTTTATCTTCACTTCAAAGGCGGAAAAGGGATTTCTTCTTCGGCAGGAGCCATCCTCGGTCTGCTGAATCCCTGGATGTGTCTGATCCTGATCGTGGTTTTTGCGGTGGCAGTCCTTTTGACACACTACGTATCCGTGGGTTCCATCGCTCTGATGATCGGATATGTGACCGTATTTGTGATTTTTGCATTAAACGGAATGCTTTGCTTTGACAAATCCATTCCGGAATCTTATAATGCCATGATTGAGGCGATCATTCTCAGTGTGATCCTGGCATTCTTAGCAATCATACGACATAAAGCGAATATCGGCAGGTTGATCCGTCATGAGGAGAACAAACTGTCGTTTCATAAATCGGAGGAATCGAAATGAAAATAGCGATACTCGGGGCAGGAAGCTGGGGCGTTGCGCTCGCAAAGCTTCTTACCTGTAATCAACATGAAGTAGTTCTCTGGTCGATCGATCCGGAAGAAGTTGCCATGCTGACGGAATATTGTGAGCATAAACTGAAACTCCCGGGCGTGATCCTTCCGGGAACCGTTCATTATACCGGGGAAATGGAAACCGCACTTTCTGATGCGGAAATGGTTGTTATGGCTGTTCCGTCTCCCTTTGTCCGTTCCACTTCAAAAGCGGCTGCACCGCTGGTCAAGGAAGGAACGGTCATCGTCAGTGTTGCGAAGGGACTGGAGGAGAATACACTGCTCCGGCTTTCCGAGGTGATCTCAGAAGAAATACCCCAGGCGGATGTGGCGGTTCTTTCCGGCCCGAGTCATGCGGAGGAAGTGGGAAAATGTCTGGCTACCATCGTGGTGGTAGGCGCAAAGACCCATGAGACCGCAAGGCTGGTACAGGATGTATTCATGACGGATTTCTTCCGTGTATATACAAGCCCGGATATGGTGGGGATCGAGATCGGTGCCGCACTGAAGAATGTGATCGCGCTTGCCGCAGGTATTGCGGACGGTCTGGGCTGCGGAGACAATACGAAGGCAGCTCTGATCACCCGTGGAATTCTTGAGATTTCAAATCTGGGTACAAAGCTGGGCGGACATCCGGAGACATTTTCGGGACTGTCGGGAACAGGGGATCTGATCGTTACCTGTGCATCCAAGCACAGCCGTAATCGCAGAGCCGGTGTCCTGATCGGTCAGGGCATGAGCTATCATGACGCAATGAATGAAGTGAAGATGATCGTTGAAGGCGTTTATTCCGCCAAGGCTGCGCTTGAACTGGCAAAGAAACATGATGTGGTAATGCCCATCGTGGAGATGGTAAACCGGGTCCTGTTTGATGATTTCCCTGCTGCGGATGCATTAAAATCACTTCTTACAAGAGACAGGAAATCAGAGATCTCGGGCATGAACTGGGATGACTGATCTTTACGAACCTGAAATGAAGCGGAGCGGTATGATATGAGCAGTCCACAGCTGAAATTAAATGTATTCGAAGGTCCTCTGGATCTGCTGTTACATTTGATCGAAAAGAATAAATTCAATATCTTTGATATACCGATCGTTGAAATCACGGATCAGTATATCGCATATCTGGATCAGCTGGATGAAACCGATATGGACACCATGAGCGAATTCCTCGTTATGGCGGCACAGCTGATCAGTATCAAGGCCAAGATGCTTCTGCCCAAGGAAGAAGAGGCGGAAGAAGAGGAAGAGGATCCGCGTGCCGAACTGGTTCGCAGCCTTCTTGAATATAAGATGTATAAATATGCATCTTTTGAATTGAAGGATATGGAGCTGGATGCGGATAAGACATTTTACAAAGAAGCCTCTATCCCGAAGGAGGTTCGTGATTATCGTGAGGAAGTGGATCCGGCAGAGGTGATCGGTGACACGACGCTGGCCATGCTGAACGAGATCTTTCAGCAGCTGATGCGGCGTGAGGTTTACCGTGTGGATCCTGTCCGCAGCCGGTTCGGTACCATCAGCAGGGATGAGATCAAGCTGGAGGACCGGATGGTGGAGATCCGAAACGAGATACAGGGACTTCGCAGTATCAACTTCCGGACACTGCTTGGAAGAAAAAGGGGCAGGATCAACCTGATCGTTTCCTTCCTTGCCATACTTGAACTGATGAAGACCGGAGTGATCACGATACGACAGGATTCGTTATTCGGCGAGATCCTGATCGATTCTCTGGAATGATGGAGGACAAAACAGAATGGTAGAGAATAAGAACAGATACGCTGCAGTGGAAGCTCTTCTTTTTGCTGTGGGCGGAGCTGTTTCATTTTCCGATATAAAGAACGCGCTGGAATTCAGTGATGAGGAGCTTCAGCAGACATTAAATGAACTGAAGGCCATGTACGATTCCGAAGATCGCGGGATCCGGCTGATCGAACTGGACGGGAAATTCCAGTTATGTACTAAGAATGAGTATTATGATGAACTGATACGGCTCATCAATGTTCCGAAGAAGCACATTTTAACGGATGTTCTTCTGGAGACACTTTCCATTGTTGCATATAAGCAGCCGGTAACCAGACAGGAGATCGAGAAGATCCGCGGAGTTTCCTGCTCCCATGCAGTCAACCGTCTGGTGGAATACAATCTGATCCAGGAGGTCGGACGGCTGGATGCGCCGGGACATCCGATCCTGTTCGGGACGACGGATGATTTCCTTCGAAGCTTCGGCATTTCTTCCATGGATGACCTTCCGGTCATTTCACCGGACCGGCTGGAGGATTTCAGAAAGCAGGCGGAGGAAGAAGCCGGCCTTATAAATGTGGAGACTTAATTCATGAATGTTTGGATAATCCTGCTCATCATTTTCGGTGTGATCCTGTTCGGGCTTGCAGTGCTTTTTCTGGAGTCTTACAGGGAACTGCACCGGTTCCGGGTGAAGGAGTACAGATTAACGCTTCCCGGGAATCCGAAGGGAAAGGTCCTTTTTCTGTCGGATTACCATGAAGCGGTAAACGGAAAAATGAATGACCGGCTGATCAGTAAGGCGAAGGAACTTGCACCGGATCTGATCCTGATCGGCGGAGACATGGTGAACGGAAAGACGGCGGAGGAGGATATCCGTCCGGCACTGGGTCTGATCAACGGACTTGCGGAT
>CADBOV010000141.1 GCA_902796385.1 uncultured Lachnospiraceae bacterium | reverse complement strand
TAAAGGTTACAGCCGGTCCCGTTGCGCTTCCCACATTACCGGTCAGCGTCAGGGTTGCACCCTGAAGTTCCGTACCTTCCAGTGTCTTCTTGCTGATCTTTATATCCGTTGACGGATACGTATCTGTAAATGTAACCGTAACAGGCTCTTTCTTTTCAATCTCAACCGATGCTGCAGCACCCGATTCTGAAGTGCCTGTACCGATCTTGTAGGATACCTGTACGCCTGCTCCTGAAGCATCATAATTCTTCTCGGTTACAGTATAAACAGAACCAACCTCTACCTCGAGCTCCTTGTCCTTCTTCAGCTCATATTCACCCTGCGGAGTCTGATTGAAATCAGCCAGTGTGAAGGTTCCGATAACTGTACCGGCCTCATCCGTAACCTCAAAGGAAAGGGTGTCCTTATCTGCCTCAACCACCGGACCGCCAAAGGTCTTCTTCAATTTGAGTTTTGTCTTCTCAGCGGGAAGCTTCTCATTCCTGAAGGTCGGTAATGTCGGGATCTTGTTTGAAACCGTGCCTGTTGCCGGATCAAAATCATAATAGTAGGAAACTGCTCCCGGAATCTTAATATTACCACCGCTTGTGGTAACAACCGTTACATTGAAGTATGCATAGATCGGTGTTTCATCGGTCTTGTATCCGGCCTTCTTCTCCTCTGTGATGCGGATGACGTTAGCACCCTCATTCATTTCCGTGATCGGAATACTGATCTTGCCCTGCTCATTCTGTGCCGATAAAGGAATCTTTCCGCCTTCACCGTCATCTACCCAGATCGTCTCGAACTCCTTCGTATTCTCATTGTATGCCATCGGAGTAAATGTAAACTTCTGTGAGGCAAGCGGCGTCGCGTTGTCCACCGTCTTATTCAGGGAGATGTTTACCACTGAATTCGGACTAAGGCCCTGATATACGAAGTGGAACTCACCGTCACCCATATGTGCATGACCGGCCGTCACAACCCAACCGGTCGATGTACCACCTGCGTTGATCGTAGAATCAGGATTCGGAAGAAGATAAATACCTCCGGACACGCTGAGATTTACACTATTCAGGCTTGCGAGATTCCATACAACATGCCGGTTTACATAATCAGCCTGCTGGTTTTTCTCACAATTAAAGTTTCTCAGTGTGGTCTCAGAACTAAAGCCATTTACATTAACCGTATGAATATCAAGCTTCTCGGTCTTGCGGAAGTTGAATACAACCAGCTGATTATCTTTACACTTGATATTAACACCACTGTATTGTCCGTCTCCGTTTGCTTCGATCGCTTTTACATAATCATCACCGTTTACATATACTACGGCGTTATCCGGATAGTTTCTGATATCGATCACAACACCGTTTTCGGAAGCCATCGGAAATTCAATTTCATCCTTCCCGAGAAGCTCTTGCGAAGTCTGCTTCATATGGTTGATCATTCCATCAACCGCACCTTTCACATTCGCTTCACTTGTTGTTGCAACAACAACATAACCGGGTGTCGAATCATTCTGGATCCGGCCCGAATTGCTCATCTCCTCCGTCGTAATAACATATGCCGCTTCCGGAGTCAATTGATCAAAATGAACAAGTGCACCATCCCCGATATGTGTTATCAGGAAATTACCCGGAACCTGCTTGACTCCGTTACCGGAAAGATCCGGACCGAAATCCGAGGTTCCACTGAAGTAATCATTTGTTGCAAAATTTGACTCAAAATGTCCCTGGGTGTCCATCCTGTCTGCGGTAATACCGTAGTTTGCGCTGTCCCCCAGAATAGAAAGGAAATTCGTACTGGTATCTATATTGATTCCTTTCAACGTCACTGTGTCGTAATATGTCTTCTCATAATTCGGTTCATCAACATCTACATCAGACGTAACACCCATATTCTTATAGCTGCCGACTGCCATACCGCTTCCGATGAGCTGCAGCATTTCGCCCTTATTGATGACCTGTGCATTGGTCGGATAATCTTTTCCGTCTTTTACCTTATACAGATAAACTGTTCTCGAAACCTCGTTTCCGGTAAATTTCTCCTTCGGATCTGCAACACCGTTCTGATTCAGCCACGTTGAAACAGGATACGTTACAGTCTGGCTGCTTCCGTCAGCGGTAACCGGAGTAATATAATATGTATTACCGGTTGTAGCATGTGCGACTTCCACAGCTGCGATCACATGATCCGATTCCTTGATTGCAGTGCCTGTACCGTCATACTTGATCCGAAGTTCATAACTTACGGAAAATGCAGTTTTGTATAAGTTTACATTACCTTCGGTAACCCCCTGGGTTCCATCCTGATAGGCCCAGCCTTCCGGAGCACTTTCATCCAAAAGATCCAGGAAATCCTGCTCCTTCTTGTTTGTCTCCCAAAGAGGAAGCTGATTTTCCGCCTTGTAGAGTCTGATCCTTTTCATCGTATATCCACTACCCTGCGGATCATAGTAACCCCATCCGTTATTATTACTACGATAATCGAACTGAGATCCTTTATAAAAATCGCAATAAAAATCACCGGCGGCAAAGGACACCTGAGTGGTTGGATTCTCCTTATTGAACGTTACCTCTTTAAAGGCATATGTAGTCCAATGCTGAGCTTCATTCGTCGCCTCCGCCAATACATAATACCTGCCGCTCAACTCCGGATTCACCGGATTCGTCGGGGTCACCCCGTCATGGTCATGGAAATTGATATTGACCGTATACCCCTGCGGCGCAGCCTCGACACTGGATGATCCGCTTACAACCACCATGGATAACATCATCACGGCGGCCATAAGGAATGCCCAAATTCGTTTTGCTTTTCTGCCTACTCTCATTCGCTCCTCCTTACCCTTCACAGCTATAGCTTTTCCCTCTCTCAACTTGGATTGCTGCTGATTTCTGCTGATGCTGAATGCGTCTGTCTATAGGTTACTCTATCATTTCAAGTCCGTTCTCTCATCCGCGTATAACCTGTTACTTCTGTATCGAACCGAACGAACATTTCAAAAAATAAGGATGCGTGCCCTCTGGACCGGATAGGATTTCCTGAAACCTGAAAATGCACGCACAAAAACCCACTATTACGCGGTAATAGTTACTATCAATATAGCAAAACCGCCCAAAAAATACAACGGAATTTGGGCAGTTCACATAATTTTCAACATTTTTCATAACTCCCGCCAAAGAAACGTTTTCCCCCTTTTGGGTTTCCATTTTTTGAACACCACTATATCATTGAGTACCCTACCCTACCCCCGCATGATATAGGTGTTTTTTCGACATTTTTTCCGGGGAAAGCCCAAAAAAAGAGCAGATTCCTTCGAATCTGCCCTTTGTGCATTATTCACATCAGCTTTTTAAAAAATGTCATTTTGATACACTACTGAAAACTATGTGATTTTACTGCTCTGCCTGTTATACGATCAAACTGCCGCCAGTGCCTGCTCGAGGTCGGCGATAATATCATCCACATGCTCGATTCCCACGGAAAGACGAACCAGATCAGCGCCTACTCCGCAAGCTGCAAGCTCCTCATCCGTCAGCTGACGGTGTGTGGAAGATGCCGGATGAAGGACACAGGTATGGGCATCTGCCACATGGGTTGCGATCATTGCCACCTTCAGATGCTTCATGAATTCCTCAGCAGCCTTCCGGCCGCCCTTTACACCGAATGCGATCACGCCGCAGGTTCCGTTCGGCATATATTTCTTCGCACGCTCATAATACTTGTTTCCGGGAAGTCCGGGATAATTCACCCAGGAAACCTTATCACTCTTTTCCAGATATTCGGCAACCGCCTGGGCATTGCTGCAATGTCTTTCCATCCGGACCGCCAGGGATTCCAGTCCCAGGTTCAGATAAAATGCATGCTGCGGTGACTGGATCGCTCCGAAATCACGCATCAGCTGTGCGGTACATTTTGTGATAAATGCTCCCTCTTTTCCGAATTTCTCAGCATAGGTAATTCCATGATAGGACTCGTCCGGTGTGGTAAGTCCCGGGAATTTATCCGCATGTGCCATCCAGTCAAACTTTCCGGCATCCACGATCGCTCCGCCGACTGCCACATCATGTCCGTCCATATACTTTGTTGTGGAATGGGTCACTATATCAGCGCCCCACTCGATGGGCCGGCAGTTCACGGGAGTTGCAAATGTATTATCAATGATAAACGGAACTCCATGTGCATGTGCAGCCTTTACAAAACGCTCGATATCAAATACGGTAAGTGCCGGATTTGCGATGGTCTCACCGAAAACCGCCTTGGTATTCGGACGGAATGCTGCCTCCAGCTCCTCATCACTGCAGTCGGGCTCCACAAATGTGAAGTCAATCCCCATCTTCCGCATCGTAACATTGAACAGGTTGAAGGTTCCGCCATAGATGGCTGAAGAAGCGATCACATGATCTCCGGCATTCGCGATATTGAAAACGGCAAAGAAGTTTGCCGCCTGACCGGAAGAAGTGAGCATTGCTGCCGCTCCGCCTTCCATTGTCGCGATCTTTGCTGCCACCTGATCATTTGTGGGATTCTGCAGCCGGGTGTAGAAGTATCCTTCTGCTTCCAGATCGAAAAGCTTTCCCATATCTTCACTGGTGTCATACTTAAATGTAGTACTCTGAACGATAGGGAGCATTCTCGGTTCCCCGTTCTTCGGATTGTATCCTCCCTGGATACATGCGGTCTCTATTTTCATCGTGTTTTTCCTCCCGATTTTATTTTTCAGTTCCAAGGTCGTATTATAACACATTCCGGCCGGACTTGTAATCCCCTGTGTGCTTTCGTTTTCTCCCGGTATCTCCCGTGGGTTTCCGTCACTCCCGGCACTTCCGTAGGTTGTCTCCGGTTATGCGTCCCTCAGCTGGAGTCTTACCTCGTTGATCTTCGGATATGCCCGTTCAAATGCCTCAACCACCTGAGGATCAAACTGCGTGCCTTTTCCCTTCAGGATTTCCTCGTAGGCCTTTGACTCATCCCAGGCTTCCTTGTAACTCCTGCGGCTGGTCAGCGCATCATATACATCCGCTACCGCAACGATCTTACCCTCCAGGCTGATCTCATCCGCCTTCTTTCCTTCCGGATAACCCCTGCCATCCGGACGCTCATGATGCTCCAGCGCCACGGTCCGGGCCATCTGCATCACGTCACCTTCCACATTTTTCAGCATATCACCGCCATAACCCGGATGTTTCTTAATCTCTGCAAATTCTTCGTCCGTGAGTCGTGCGGGTTTTTCCAGGATTTCAGCCGGAACGAGCAGTTTTCCGACATCATGCATTGTGGATGCCAGACGGATCCGGGCTGCCTCCGTCGTATTCATTCCCATTTCTTCCGCCAGAATACGTGAATACTCCGCTACCCGGCGGACATGTTTTCCGGTCTGTTCCGATTTATTCTCCGTGATCTCCGCGAAGGACAGGATCATTTCCTCCTGGATCCGGTTTGTTTCATTTGAACGTTCCTGCAGATACGAACCATACTCAAAGAGGTGGTACATCAGGCGAAGCAGTAAGAATGCCACAACTGCGATCACCGGACTGTAAACGATCAGAAGAAGCATCGCCCAGGAAATCTTCCTCATATGCTCCGCAATTTCCCTTGTGAACGGCGTCTCCTTCCGGATCATATTTTCGAAAATGCCCTGCAGTTTGTTTAAGAAGAAAAGAACCACCAGCATGGACGCGGAATACAGGATCCCGCCTATGAGAAGCCTGTATCTGGTGGGAACATCGCTGAGTATACTATCGATCACGTTTATAACGAACAGGTCATTATCCTGGAAAACGTCTTTCACCTTATCCATCTGATCCGGAGAGATGAGCGTAATACAAGTGACGATCATACCCAGAACAATTGCGATAATGTTCAGTACCTTCAGGAAAATGATCGTTCCCTTCATAAACTTACTGAGCTTCCGAATGTTGCGTTTTGATTCCTCCATGCTGTTTTATTCCCCCTTATGCCGGTCCCCTGTTTCGCCGTACCTTCTTTTTTTATGTCACGCCGTCTTCGCCAAACCATCTTCGTTGCGCCGTCTCGTTGCGCCGTCTTCGTCACGCCATCTCGTTGCGCCGTCTTCGTCACGCCATCCGGGAAATGATCTTCCGCGCGGTTTCTTCCTCGATCGGTGCAGCAAATACGCCCGGTTCAAACTCCTTGATCGAACCGATCCCCTCCTGCAATACAAACCGAAGCCGTCCGTCCCGCACTTTTTTATCGGTATAAAGCTTCTTTACCAGCTGTTCCCGGTCGATATATTCCGGAATCTCCACCGGAAGTCCGGCCTTACGCAGCAATGCTACAACCGCATCTCTTTCTTCCTTTGTAACCAGCCCCATGGAAAGCGCCAGATCCACCTCTGCAACCAGTCCGATGGAAACAGCCTCTCCATGCAGCAGCCGGTAGTCGCTCAATGTCTCAATGGCCCGTCCGACGGTATGTCCGAGATTCAGGACCTCCCTCAGCCCGGATTCCCGTTCATCCTTCATGACAACCTCATATTTAACCCGGCAGTTGACTTCGGCAATGTGCACGCATGCCTCCGGATCAAGCCGGAGAATTTCCTCCATATGCTCATCCAGATAATCGAAAAATGTACGGTCGGCAAGACATGCATGCTTAATGGTTTCTGCCAGCCCGCTGATGATCTGCCTTTTCGGCAATGTGATCCATGTGGCGATATCCAGATATACCTTCTTCGGCTGATTAAACAGTCCGATCAGATTTGTAGCCCTGGGGGTATCAACTGCGGTTTTTCCGCCTACGGAGGCATCAGCCGCAGCAAGCAGGGTAGTCGCGTAGTTTATAAAGGGAACACCCCGTCCGAAGGTTCCTGCCAGAAATCCTGCCAGATCCGTTACCACGCCTCCGCCGACTGCAATGATGCAGCAGTCCCTTCGGTATTCCTTTTCCAGCATCTGATCCTCGATCGCAGCCTTCACTTCCCTGGTCTTGCTTTTCTCCCCGGCCGGAAATGAAAACAGATCCGTCGCATAACCGGCATCTGCCAGACGTTTCCGAATCGGCTCTGCATAAAGGTCTTTAACTGTATCATCCGTGATCACGGCAAATTTATGGATCTTCCCAACCAGTCCGCCCGCCAGGTCTTCCAGCAGCCGGTTCTGCAGTCCGTAGCCGATCTCCACATCGTAGGTATCGTCTACAACCCGCTTTAATTCCACCTGAAATGTACTCATCTGATAATTCCTCCATTCATACACTACAGACAATTAACCGAAACAAAGAAATTCGTCCGATGTCCGATTTCATGTTACAGATTCAGCGAATCCGTGTCAAGCGAAAGCCGTTTGCCGTCACCTCCGCATACATGAAAAAAGAGTACCGGCGCATATTTTACAAAAGGTCTTGAAAAATGACCGGGTTTCATATAATATATACCTACACACATAGGTATTACATATCAAAAGAAAAAGAAAATATTTATGTGTTCGGAGAGGCTTCGGCCTCTTCTTTTTTTATCGGATACCAATCCGTCTTACTTCCCTTTATTGCTTATAGAGTGACGGTGCCTTGATCCCTACCTTTGTAGCGATCTGCTCCATACTGGTTCCATCATATCCGTTCTCGGCGAACAATGTTAAAGCTTCATTCAGGATGCGTTCCTTTGTCGTCACGTTTTTCCCGCTAAAATCCCCGAAAATGACAAAACAGCCGGTGAAATCTGAATCTTCCATCGGCTGTCCGGTTTCTGCCGGTACAATGATCACTCATTGCTCTGCATTTATTCTATAATTCCTCTACTGAATCTGATGTGCATGAAGAACATCTGCAATGATTCCGACCGCTTCCCCGATCAGTGCCTCCGTATGTGTTGCCATCAGGCTGGTGCGGAGCAGGCATTCGCCCGGCGCGGTTGCCGGCGGAAGTGTGGAATTAACATAGACACCATGGTCATACAGATCCTTTGCGATCACCAGTGTCGGGGTCAGTTCATATGTATAGATCGGGATAATGGGGATCCGTTCCCCGTTGGATTCCCGCATGCGGATCTTTGCCTCATTCAGCTTCTGCCGCATAAACAATGCCCTGCTCTGAAGTGTCTCCGGAAGCTCCGGATGGTTCTTCAGGATGCGGAGTGCCGCAAGCGCGGAAGCGCAGCTTGCCGGTGTAATGGAAGCCGAGAAAATAAACGGACGGGAGCAATGCTTAACGTAGTCGATCACCCGCGCGGATGTTGCCATATACCCACCGAGAGAGGCAAGGGATTTGGAGAAGGTTCCCATGTAAATATCCACCTCATCCTCAAGTCCGTAGTAGCTTGCCGTTCCGCGGCCGCCCTTACCGATCACACCGAGCCCGTGGGCATCATCCACCATAACCCTGGCTCCGTATTTCTTTGCCAGACGGCAGATCTCAGGAAGATTTGCAATATCTCCTCCCATGGAGAAGACACCGTCCGTAACGATCAGGCATCCGGCACTCTCCGGAACCGTTGTCAGCTTCTGCTCCAGGTCAGCCATGTCATTGTGACGGAAGCGGACCATTTTTCCGTAGGACAGACGGCACGCATCATAAAGACTCGCATGATTTTCCCTGTCCATGATCACATAATCACCATGCTCTACGAGCGCACTGATAATCCCCAGGTTGGACTGGTATCCGGTCGAGAAGGTAAGCACTGCTTCCTTTCCCAAAAACTCCGCCAGTTCCTTCTCCAGCTGAAGATGCAGTTCCAGGGTTCCGTTCAGGAAACGGGAACCGGAGCATCCCGAACCGTACTGCTCAAATGCATGAATTCCTGCTTCGATCACTTCCGGATGAGTTGTCAGTCCCAGGTAGTTATTCGAGCCGAGCATGATGCGTCGTTTGCCCTCCATCACCACCTCGGTATCCTGCCTGGATTCCAATGCATGAAAATAGGGATAAATCCCTGTTCTTCTGGCTTCATCCGCCTGTGACGGTTCGAAACATTTTGCGAAAATATCCATATTTCCCCCTCCATTTTCGCTTTAAAACACAATAACCATGAAGAATTATATCATAGATATGAAAAAATGAGAATTTTTTTATTCATCCTTTTCGAATGACGCTTCCGGTCACTCTCCGATTAAAATCCGGTCCCCTTTCGAAACTCTGCCGGATTACCGGACCAGCACCATGCCCTCATCCGAATCCCTGAATCCGCATCTGGCATAAAGGGGTCTTCCGGCTTCCGTCGCATCCAGACTGATCTCCGTCGCGCCCTTCTTCCATGCATCGTCGATCAGAAGATCCACCATTTTCTGCCCGATCCCTTTTCTCCGGTACTCCTTCCGGGTATAAACGTTCATCAAATGTGCCCGCTTTCCGGTGGGATGGGAAAATGTAGGCATAAGCACGATATAGCAGATGGAAGCACAACCGATCACATCCTCCCCGTCCAGCACAAGAACCGTAGTCTGGTCTCCCTCCAGAAAATATTTCCGGCTTTCACTGACAAATGCTTCCGAATACTGATAATCATCCGCCAGATCATTCACTTCCCGGAGCATTTCCAGCCGGCTGCTCATCATAAGTTCGATGTCCTTCTCTGTTGCAATCCTGTATTCAATCATTTCCCCTGCCCTCCTTCAGATCCTGACTCCGGGGTTTCCATCCCGGAAAAAAAGCCTGCGACTGAAATGCCGCAGGCCATACACCTGTCTTCCTAATGATTTTTGATATGTTCCACCAGATTGATCCCGAAACCGGTCTCAGAGATGAGTACTGCAGATTTAGAGGATTTGGTATCCACCGTCTTGTCTCCGTATACATTTTTGAATCCATGGCTCAGGAGAAGCTGATAAGCCTCATCAAAATTATCCACGTTCATACGGATCGCTGTCATGTCCCTCGGCAGCTCGACCTGCGGAACGGAAATATCCAACGCACGTCCGTCTGCATCTTTCATACGGATGCCTTCTACTTTATAATCGCCGATCTCCTCCTTATCGTGACGCACCTCGAATCCCAGTTCAGTAAACAATTCCTTGATCGAATCCGCATTATTTGTAATGATCTGCGGGTTAAATGTAGTAATCTTCATAATGAACCATCGCCTCCTGTTTATTAAAATGCCTAATGCACATTATAACACAGGCCTGCCATTTTGTGAAAATCAATTCGTTTTCCTGTCACATATTTTCTTTATATAACGCTTACCGGACTCATTCCGCGTCTTCGATCGCCGGAAGCACCTTCTTCTCGATAAAATCCACCCGGTCAAAGATCCTGGGTTTAAATGTGCCCGTCACACCGACCGAAATACCCTTCTCATAATTGACATAGATCACATTTCCGCCATCCCCGATCGCCGCAGACACATCCCGGTCCTTATACGGCTTATACCAGAGATATCCGTAATCCATGTACCCGAAGCGTTCACCAAGCGTAAGATGCGGTGTTGTCATCTCCCGGATGTATTCTTCGGAAATGATCCTCCGGTCTCCGGTCTTCCCGAAACCGAGCACCATCTCTCCCAGCTTTGCCATATCATGTGCAGACAGGCAGAGCCCCCATCCGGCCGTAACCACATCCTTCGGGTCGGCGAACCACTCATGGTTCTTCGGTTTCTTATTCATGAGAAAATCAAACTGATCCTCCTTGGAGCTGTCCCCATGCAATGTATGCGCGGGAATTCCCAGCGGGGTGAACAGTTTCCCATTCGCAAAGTCGATACATTTTTCTCCCGTGGCATTCTCCAGGATTCCTGCCAGGATCTGGATCCCCAGCGAAGCATATTTAAACTCCCCGGTAATCCCGCTTCGTCCGCCCAGAAGGTCCAGCGCGGCAGCCGTCCAGTCTCCGGATGTACAGACCTTTGTCCAGGGCTCGCTGCGATACTTGTACGGTGCGGTCATGGTAAGCAGATGCCGTATCGTCACTTCATAGATGGTCTTCTCTCCCCGTTTAACCGTATAGTCCGGGAAAAACTCAAGGACCTTCTGATCGACGCTCCGGATGCTGCCCTGATCGAGGGCAATACCGGTCAGCAGCGCCATAACTCCTTTCGTTACGGACATTACATGCACTGCATCCGAAGGTTGATACCCATGCCAGCAATCCTCATACACCGTCTCACCGTTTCGGATCGCGGTGATCTGACAAATGTTGCTCTCATTTCCGTTACTGTCCGAAATGAATTCATGCAGTTCTTCTCTGTTCATTTTCGCCTCCTCTTAATCAGGATTTGGACGTCCAAAGAGAAGGTTATCTTAATTAAAAATTCTTTTCAAGTTCTTTTTTATATTTCCGATTCATACACAAAAATCCGTGTTACGCAGTTCATTCCTCATCCGTTTTCCGGACACTGCGGAATAAACTCACATGTG
The DNA here is from genome assembly GCA_902796385.1 of uncultured Lachnospiraceae bacterium. GTDB lineage: Bacteria > Bacillota > Clostridia > Lachnospirales > Lachnospiraceae > Eubacterium_Q. Next base: position 3,445 of record CADBOV010000141.1, on the reverse strand, counting down.
TTTCCAGATTTTTAAACTGATTCTTTTGATAGAACCGGAACGCCGGCTTATCTATATCCGTCTGCAGGAAGATCCCGGAGAGCCCGCGTTCCCGGATCTCATCCACGATCATTTTCATAAACCGTGAACCGATCCCCTGCCCCTGACAGTCAGGATCCACATAAAGCTCCTCGATATTGTAGTTCGTTCCTTCCCACCAGTGACGGACCATGCCGATGGCTATCGCTGCCAGTTTTCCGTCGATCCGGAGTCCGAAGTGAAGCGAATGATAGGACCCGGAGATCTCCCGGATGTATTCCATCAATTGTTCCCGGTCACTCCAGTCATCATTCCAGGGGTCTCCTCCGAACGCCTTCCTGAACAGGTCCGCCATAACCGGCAGATCCGCTTCTCCGAGTTCCACAAATTCTTCTTTCATCTTGTCCACCCTCCTGTCATGCACGCTTCTGTAACAAAAGTCCTATGACTTTCGCAGGAACAACCGCAATGATCATAAGACTTTTTGTTTTTACGCTGTTGCTTTTTTCTCACCTGTCGAATTTCAGCTGCATATCCGTCCACTTCTGTACCTTATCCTTAAAGCCCACTTTTTTGTAGACCGGATAACCTTCCTCTGTTGCCATCAGGTCAATCCTGCAGAGTTCATGCTCTCTTCCGTACTCCACCAGATTCTTCATCAGCTGTGTGCAGATACCCTGCCCGCGGTAAGCCGGTTCCGTGTAAACACTGAGCACCTCTCCGTCGAGACCGTTGGGAAGGATCACACTGGCAGGCTTCTCCATGATACAGAGATATACCGCTGCCACCAGCCGCCCCTCTGCTCTTGCCACAAATGCCACCAGTTCCGTTCCCAGCTTCCTCCGGAAATAATCCGGCAGGTGCCTTTCCATGCATTCCCGCTCGTGATCGGTAACGGAGCCGAAATCATCGATCATATAGGCGATCCGGAGACGGATCAGTTCGTCAATGTCGTTCTCGTTGGCCATGTCATAGGATACCGATTTCATGTTTTCCATTTTCTTCCCATCCTTTTCGTAATCTGTATCTATTGTTTCTTCCATGTTGTTTACTTCATTCCGAACAGTACACGTATAAGCTTTACCTTTGTGATCACATAACACAGTCCATACACCAGAGGATATGTGATAACGATCGTCAATATATAGTTCATAATACTACCTGTCCCGGTCAGGCTGAGGAAATACTGGCACAGTACCACCACCGGAAAATGAACGATGTAGAACACATTGGATATCTTCGCGTTGAACTTCGTAACGGAGGTTGAAAAGTCCAGATGATCATGCCCCAGACAGACAAGCGCCGGGATTCCGAAGAAAAACGCCGCATAGTTACAGAACGTATTCAGCCCTTCGTAGTCCTGCACATAAATAAACAATACCACATTCAGTGTTGCCGTGATCAGAAAGAGAATAACGAAGAACCATTTTCCTTTCAACAGCCTTGCAGTATAGTCCCGGTCACTGAAAAAGAAATATCCCAGCAGATATACACAGAAATACAGGATCACCTGTTTTCCGAAGAAACGGATATCAAAGGCTGCAACCGCAAGGATAACCAGCAGGATTCCCACGATCCGGATCCCCTTTTCACCGGCTCTTTCCCGCAGGGTTTCCATTCCCCTGATCACCGGACATGCCAAAAGGGAAATGAGGATCAGCAGTGCAACCGTGATCCACCGCAGATTGTCTATATAATCCACCCTGTTCTTCATTGCAGATCCGAGTACTCCTTTCCTGACAACACATAAGGTATTATACCATTCTATACCTCGATATGCCATCTCTCTGTTCGTATAATCCTTCTGTCCGTCTTCCGATCTCTCACGGATTATTTCCATACACAAGGCTTTACATTTCCGGTAAATCGATATAAGATGTCTGTATTCTATACGGGAGGACTGACAAAAATGACCGACAATAAAAATGTTCTCTTTGAAACCATGAAACCGTCCAAAGCACTTGCGGTAATGGCACTTCCTACGATCATCAGCCAGATGATCATTTTGTTATATAATCTTGCAGATACATGGTTTATCGGTAAAACCGGTAATCCGTATATGATCGGCGCATCTTCCCTCGCCCTGACCATTTATCTGGCGGTAACGGCACTGGCAAATGTATTCGGCGTGGGCGGCGGAACCCTGATGGTCCGCCTGACAGGGGAAAAAAATACCGACGACGCACGAAAGGTCGCATCCTATTCCGTATCCATGGCATTTATCAGCGCACTGGTCTTCTCCGTGCTCATCCTGATCTTCATGGAACCGGTCCTGAGGCTCCTCGGAGCAAGTGACAATACCCTTGTTTACGCGAAACAGTATGTACTTACAACCACCGTGCTCGGCGGAATCCCCACCATCCTTTCCATGTGCATGCCCCAGCTGCTGCGAAATGCGGGCTACTCCAAGGAAGCCGGATTCGGCGTGGGACTGGGAAGTCTTTTAAATGTGGCTCTGGATCCGCTTTTTATGTTTGTGATCCTTCCGGAAGGGAAGGAGGTTCTCGGAGCCGGGATTGCTACCATGCTCTCCAACTTCTGCTCCATGTTCTATTTTATCATAATGTTCCGCAAGCTCCGGAACAAAACGGTTTTAACGATTCCCCACCGGATTGAAAAGATCAATAAAGAACAGCGGAAATCCCTGTACTCTGTCGGGATCCCCGCTGCTGTTGCCATTTTTCTCTTTGATCTGGTTACCATCGTGATCAATAGACTCTCTGCGTCTTACGGGGATATCCCCCTGGCTTCCATGGGTATTGTCCTGAAGCTGGAACGGATCCCCATTAACACCGGACTGGGTGTATGCCTGGGAATGGTCCCTCTGGTTGCATACAACTTCGGCTCCGGCAATCATAAACGGATGAAACGGTTCCTGGCACTGGCAAGCATCGCAACCATTGCATTTTCCTGCGTCTGCGTCCTGTGTTTCGAACTCTTTTCGGAACCCATCCTGTCCACATTCATTTCCGATCAGGAAACCATCTCCCGGGGAGCCGAGTTCCTGCGGGGAAGATGCCTGTCACTGCCCTTCATGATGGTGGGGTATCTGATCGTGAATTACATGAATGCCATCAACAAAGGACCTGTTTCCTTCCTTTTATCCATCATCCGGCATCTGGTCCTTATCATTCCGATCATGCTTCTCATGAATCATCTCTGGAATCTCGACGGACTGATCTGGTCACAGCTCGTGGCTGATGTAATCAATTCGGTCATCGCCGTTTTCCTGTACCTTAGCGTCAATCATAAGCTGAAGCTGACCCGGTCTTCCTGTTAGGACTTCTCCTTATCGCGGAATCCTGTCAGGACTTCTCCTTATCCAGGATTTCCGCTGCTTCCTTCAGCAGTTCTATGATCGGAAGATGCTGCGGGCATACGCCCTCACACTGACCGCAGGCAATGCAGTCGGAAGCTTTTCCGCATC
>CADBOV010000140.1 GCA_902796385.1 uncultured Lachnospiraceae bacterium | reverse complement strand
TCCCCGACCTACACCCTTAGCAGGGGCGCCTCTTCAGCCACTTGAGTACATCTCCAGTGCCTGAATCCCTCACCAAGGTTTCGCATGCCACGAAACCAGTGACTTCATCAGTTTTAATTAAAACGCTTAACCATAATATCAAATACCACCCCAACTGTCAAGGGGTGTATCGAAAACGACTCCGCACGGATTTACTGTTCGTCCAGATCCATATCCAGAAGAAGCATGGTATCTGCCAGATAATACCACTTTCCGTTATGTTTATATACGTATCGGGTCTTTATATCACTTTCATACTGACGCTCATCCCCGTTTTCGATATAGCTGACACGGAGTTTGAAATATACCCTGTATACCGCTGAAATGGAAAGGTCTATATCATACAGTTCCTTGATCTTATCCTGAATTCTTTGGACAAAAACATCCTCCAGTTTTTCCTCATGATGCATGATCACATCCGTTACTTTTGTATCGGACTGCATTTTGAAGACATTTTCCACCAGAAGTTTCAGGTCAACGTCATTTCCGTTGGGGTGATAATTATCCGACCATTTGGAAGGATAGCAGACACGGATGTATTCATCCACATCCTGATTTGCAACGGCGTTGAAATAATTTTTCACCGCGCGTTCCATCGTGATACTTCCACGAAAAACAAAGATAAAAACAAATGCAGCAGCTCCCACAACCAGGATGATTCCGGGAATAACAAACAGGAGCACCTTCAGCTTTTTGCTTATTTTCTTTTTTCTTTTCTTTTTTTTCAGCTGTTTCTTTTCCTCTGCCATTCCATACTCCGTTGCTAAATGCTAAACCAACTGCATCGTTGATTGACGCGCCGTTACGCTCCGAATCTCATTTTCGGGATCAAACTCCCTGCTGCCGTCAGAACTCTCCGTATTTGCTGCGGAAATCATCCACAGCCGACTCGTAAAGATTATTTCCCTGGCTGTCCATGATCACGATAACCGGCAGACGCTCAACCGTAAGTCTGCGGATCGCTTCGGTCCCCAGATCCTCATATGCCACAAGTTCCGCGGATTTGATACATTTGGACAGAAGCGCACCCGCACCTCCGACCGCCGCAAAATAAACGGCTCCCTGTTCCACGATGGCACGCCGTACATCCTCCGACCGCTTCCCTTTTCCGATCATTCCCATAACGCCCTTACGAAGCAGAAGGGGTGTGTACTTATCCATCCGGCTGGAGGTTGTCGGTCCTGCAGAACCGATCACCTGACCTTCCCTCGCCGGCGTAGGTCCGAGATAATAGAGAAATGTACCTTCCAGATCGATGGGGATCGCATCCCCCTGGGTAAGGCTCTCATACATTCTCTTATGCGCCGCGTCTCTTGCGGTATAGATCACACCGCTGATATATACATAGTCACCTGCCCTCAGCTCCCGGAGTTCCTCCCGGGACGTCGGAACATGAAGTACTGTCTCCATATGCTTTCCCTCAACCTAAAAAATCACTGTTTTATGTCGGTTTACATGACAACACATATTTACCGCAACCGGAAGTCCGGCGATATGCGTTGCATAGGTTTCGATATTAACGGCCAGCGCCGTATTTCTTCCGCCCAGACCTGCCGGCCCGATGCCCAGCTGATTGATGGCTGTAAGCAGTTCTTCTTCCAGCTTACAAATGTGGGGCAGTTCATTTCTCTTATTTACCGGCCTTGTCAGTGCCTTTTTCGCAAGGATCGCGGAAAGCTCAAAATCCCCGCCGATCCCGACGCCCACTACAAAAGGCGGGCATGCATTCGGTCCGGCTTCACTGACGGTCTTAATGACGGCATTCCGCACGCCTTCGATTCCGTCTGCCGGTTTCAGCATATACTGACGGCTCATGTTTTCGCTTCCGAAGCCCTTGGGGGCAATGGTTATGGAGAGTTCCTCTCCCGGTACCACCTCATAATGAATGATCGCCGGTGTATTGTCTCCCGTATTTGTCCGAAGAAGCGGATCCCGTACCACGGATTTTCGTAAATATCCCTCCGTGTATCCTCTGCGAACGCCTTCGTTGATGGCCTCCGTCAGATCTCCTTCCACATGGACCTCCTGTCCGATCCGCACAAAAAAGACAGCCATTCCGGTATCCTGACAGATCGGAATCTGTTCCCCTTTCGCTAAAACCAGGTTCTCCTCCAGCTGTCCCAGGATCTTCTTTCCCAGCGGTGACACCTCTGTTTCCACAGCCGTATCCAACGCCTGCACCATATCCGGTGCAAGCGTAAGATTCGCCTGTATACACATGTCACTCACCGCAGCTGTAATATCCGATGCGTTGATTTCCTTCATGCTGCCTCCTAAGTTTTTGGTTTCTCTGCTGATGATCAGGACAAGAAATCATCCCGTTCCTTTACCGGACGTTTGGATTTCTTCTTCTGCACATAATTATTGATCTTTATGCAAATGTAAAATATCAGCAGCACAACCACGATCACCCCTACCCAGTAGGCCAGAGCGATCAGCAAATCTTCCATCCCTTTTGTATCCTGGAGATTTTCTATGTTTTCTTTAATTCCGCCCATACCACATGCCTCCTGTCGGCTACCTCTTCTACATCCTACTCAGCGTCGTCTTCTTCCGGTTCATCTCCGGCTTCATCGTCAGCTTCGACTTCATCTTCATACCCGGTTTCATCGTCAGCTTCATCCGTTTCATCGACGATGTCTTCCGCGTCCTCATCATCCGTCAGGATCTCATCTGTCACTTCATCATCCGGAATGCTCTCGCCGGTTTCTTCCTCCAGCTGTCTTAAAGCCTCTTCCGTCTGTGTCACGTCATCCCGCACCTTTGCGATGCTGGCAACCGTAATGTCACTCTTCTGGCTGAGGTTGATCAGCTTCACACCGGAAGTGATCCTTCCGTATACGGAAATGTCATTGCATTTCAGCTGGATGATGATTCCCTGCGTGGTGATCATCATGATCTGATGCGAATCATTTACAGCCTTCACACCGATGATGGAACCGGTCTTCTCCGTCAGCTTGTAGCACTTAACGCCCTTGCCTCCGCGTCTCTGAACCGAGAATTCATCGATCTTCGTCCGCTTACCCATACCACGCTCGGATACGATAAGCAGCGCCTCACCCTGTGTATTCATCTGCATTCCGATGACTTCGTCACCGTCTCCCAGATTCATACCGCGAACGCCCATGGAGCTGCGTCCGGTGCTTCTTACATCCCTGTCGTTGAAACGGATACACATACCGTTCTTGGATACCATGAAGATATCCCTGGTATTGTCCGTTGTCTTAACCTCGATCAGCTCATCGTCATCCTTTAAGGTCATGGCAATGATGCCGTTTTTCCTGATATTTGCGTATTCCGTCTCCGGTGTCTTCTTGATCATACCATGCTTGGTTACCATCAGAAGATACTTATTGGACACGTATTCCTTGATGGGAATGATCGCCGTGATCTTCTCATCACCGTCCAGCTGCAGCAGGTTGACGATCGCCATACCTCTTGCCGTCCGGCCGGCCTCCGGGATCTGGTATGCTCTCAGGCGATAGCCCCGGCCCTTATTCGTGAAGAATAAAATGTAATGCAGGGTCGTGGTCATCAACAGATCCTCGATGTAATCATCTTCAATGGTCTGCATTCCCTTGATTCCCTTACCGCCGCGGTTCTGGGCACGGAAATTCGATACGCTCATCCGCTTGATATATCCCAGATGTGTCATGGCGATAACGGTATTTTCTCTCTTGATCAGATCCTCATCCAGGATCTCGCCGACTGCCTCACCGATGCGGGTTCTTCTCTCATCACCGAACTTCATGGCAATGATAAGCAGCTCTTCTCGGATAACTGCCAGCAGTTTCTTCTGGTCTGCCAGGATTGCCTTATACTCGGCAATCTTTTCCATCAGCTCCTTATATTCTGCTTCCAGTTTTTCTCTTTCCAGACCGGTCAGCTGACGGAGACGCATCTCAACGATGGCTCCGGCCTGTGCCTCACTGAGGCCGAACCGCTCGATCAAAGCTGCCTTGGCAGCTGCAACATTTTCGGATCCGCGGATGATCTTTATCACTTCATCGATATTGTCGATGGCGATCAGAAGACCTTCCACTATGTGTGCGCGTTCCTCTGCCTTGTTCAGGTCATATTTGGTCCTGCGGGTTACAACCTCTTCCTGATGCTTGATGTAATACTTCAGCATATCCGGAAGGCTGAGCACCTTCGGCTGATTATCCACAAGAGCAAGCATATTTACGCCGAAGGTATCCTCCAGCTGTGTATGACGGTAAAGGTTGTTCAGGATCACATTTGCATTGCAGTCCCTGCGAAGCTCGATCACCACCCGCATGCCTTCGCGGGATGACTCGTCTCTCAGATCCGTAATACCGTCGATCTTTTTATTCTTTACCAGACTTGCGATCTTTGCGATCAGCATGGCTTTATTTACCATGTACGGCAGCTCGGTAATAACGATCCTCTGCTTTCCGCCTGCCATGGGCTCGATATCCGAGATTGCGCGAACCTTGATCTTTCCGCGACCGGTCCGGTACGCCTCCTCGATTCCGTAATGTCCCAGGATCTCTGCTCCCGTGGGGAAATCCGGACCCTTTACAATCTGCAGGAGTTCCTCGATTTCTGTCTCCCGGTCCTCATTGATCCGGTTATCTATGATCTTTACAACCGCATCCGTGATCTCACGCAGGTTATGCGGCGGTATATTTGTAGCCATTCCGACTGCGATACCGGAGGTTCCGTTTACCAGCAGGTTCGGATACCGGCTGGGAAGAACGGTCGGTTCCTTCTCGGTCTCGTCAAAGTTCGGTATGAAATCTACCGTGTCCTTGTTGATATCCGACAGCATTTCGATGGACATCTTTGTAAGACGTGCCTCGGTATATCGCATGGCAGCTGCGCCGTCACCGTCCACGGAACCGAAGTTTCCGTGTCCGTCAACCAGCGGATATCTTGTATTCCATTCCTGTGCCAG
>CADBOV010000139.1 GCA_902796385.1 uncultured Lachnospiraceae bacterium | reverse complement strand
TGTATTGGCAAAGAAGTATCACCCGGATGCAAACCCGGGAGATCTCGAGGCCGAGGCAAAATTCAAGGAAGCATCTGAAGCATATGCGATCCTTTCCGATCCGGAAAAGAAGCGTAAGTATGATCAGTTTGGCTGGGCTGCATTTGATCCGAATGCAGGCGGTGAAGGCTTCGGCGGATTCGACTTTGCTGATATGGGTGATATCTTCGGAGATATTTTCGGAGATATGTTTGGCGGCGGTTCCCGTGCAAGACAGCAGAACGGTCCCATGAAGGGTGCGGATATCCGTACAACGGTACGTGTATCCTTCGAGGAAGCTGCTTTCGGAACACAGACAGAGATCGAAATGCCGCTGAAGGACGAGTGTCCGGTATGTCATGCGACAGGCGCACAGCCCGGTCATCCCGCTGAGGTATGTTCCAAATGTGCCGGCAAGGGCCAGGTTGTATTTACACAGCAGTCCCTGTTCGGTATGGCACGTACGGTTCAGACCTGCCCGGATTGTCAGGGAAGCGGAAAGATCATCCGCTACAAATGTTCCAACTGTGCCGGATCCGGTTATGTAAAGAGTAAGAAGACCATCCAGGTTAAGGTTCCTGCAGGTATTGATAACGGTCAGAGTATCCGTCTTCGTGAGATGGGTGAGCCCGGTATCAACGGCGGTGGACGCGGTGACCTGCTTGTTACGGTACTGGTTGATAAGCATCCGGTATTTACCCGTCAGGAATACGATCTGTATTCTTCTGAACCCATCAGCTTTACACAGGCTGCCCTGGGTGGAAGAGTATCACTTCAGACCATTGACGGACCGATGGAATATGATATCCAGCCCGGTACCCAGACAAATACGAAGGTTAAGCTTCGTGGTAAAGGTGTTCCGACACTCCGGAACAAGAATGTCCGTGGTGACCACTATGTTACACTGGTTGTACAGGTTCCGGATAATCTTACCGATGAACAGAAGAGCATCCTGAATCAGTATGAGCAGGCATCCAATGTGAATGCACGTGCAACGACAGATTCCTCCGGAGGATTCTCATTCGGCGCACACAAAAAGAAGAGAAGATAATAAACGAAAGAAGGAGTAGGAATCAGTTCCTACTCCTTTTTCATTTCTTCATAACGGATGGCTACGAGTATCAGATCGATACCCCGTTCAATGCTTGTTAGTTCTCACTGCTATTGTCAGACATTTGTGCCGATAGAAATGATAAATTCACACAATTATCACGTGAATTATGGTATACTTTTTATATAGTTTGCAAATATGTGACAGGGCGGGAGAATCGCGCTTCGCTCTGTGTCGTAGCGTCCGGGAATGTGCATACAGGCATGCCCGTCCGGACCGGTGATAAATAACAGGAGGTATCCGGTATGAGGATTATAAGAAAAAAAGATGCCTTTACGGCAGGTATTCTATGGATTCTTATGATAGTTGCGTTTGCCGCTGTATTCTCCTTGGGCGGCACTGTGTTTGCTGCGTCAGGGGAGGATGTGGAAATCGTCGGAACACCGACGGTTTACGTCCAGTCCGGCGGAGAAGCTATCATCAAAATTCAGGTAAAAAACAAGTCTGATAAAGCCATAAAAGGTGTTAATGTGGTGAAATATGGCTATTATGGTGACCTGGACGGCGCGGCAACAAACGGCATATCTACGTTTGCTTCAACCAATCCGCTTAACGGATCCAGTGATGATTATTACCGTTTTCTGCCGTGGTTTGAGAAGAAAGGATACAAGGCGGTGAATGCTGTCTGGGACAGTGACGAAGAGGGCTATACCATAAACGCCGGAGCAACTGCATCCCTGTGGTTTAAGGTGCAGTCTCTTTATGAAAAACCGGGAACCTATAATGAGTGGATCCGATTCACGAATATGCATACGGAGTTTCTGTATGGTTTGATCGAGATGCCGGTGATCGACCGGTATCTGTCCGCAGAGTGTCCCGTAAAGGTTGTGGTATATAATCCTGCAAATGCTGCACTGACAGTAGGAACAAGTACAAATGATGCTTTCAATATTACACCAATTGCTCTTGGCAATGCGATTGATTTCGGAACGGTAAATCTTGCAGGAAAGACCGGACTTACCGGAGAGAAGACGATATATACCAGGAATACGAGCAATTATAATAACTACAGTGCAACAGACGAACATGGACGTTCTACAGACATTAAGGCGGACTTCTTTATGGAGAAGGAAGATGGTGAACGTCTTTATGAAGCTGATTCGACTCCCTTCGGTTGGGACAGCCACCTTTTAAGCGGTATGAGCTGGGGACCGATTCCCGCTGCTTCCCCGGATGCTACGGAATTTCAGTCAATTGAAACAGGAATCACCCTGGATGCCACGGAATACGTGGCAGGAACCTATAATGCAACTCTCGTGCTTACTGCGATTCCGCACGGTGTGAAGGTGAATGGTGCGGGGATACATACAAACGGAATATACAAGTGGCCGACAAAGGTCGTGCTTACGGGAACCAATCCGCGTATCCCGAAGGCACCGACCAACCTTACGGCGAAAGCCGGAAACGGGCAGGTGGAGCTTACCTGGAAGGCACCTTCAGGTGTGGAGATCGGATCGTCCTATGGGGTTTACCGGCGCGTCGGAGCGGAATCATCCACAAATAAAGCGAACCTTTCCAATGCAGCCTTCAACTGGGAGGATTATGAAGGGGTTGGATCAGCCTATGTAAAGGATGACGGAAGCTGCCTTTTCGTAGATGGAACGGTTACAAACGGGAAAACCTATACTTACGTAGTCCTGGGCGGAGAACCGAGAAAGGCTTATCCTGCGATCACGGGATCTGTTACACCAAAGGCAAGTCTTGTCAGCAAGATTCAGGCGGTTGACAGATTTTATGCAAGTTCTGAGGAGAAAGGTGTCCTTCTTGAGTGGGAAATGAATGAGAACTATGGAGGTTCGAATAATGACGGGTCTTCCATGGTGGATCATTTCAATATCTATCGTGACGGCAGGCTGGTTGCACAAATAAATCAGAATGCTGTCATTGACGATGCCCATACAACAGGAAAGTGGAATGATGACGGAGTGTGGGAAACAACGACAACACATTCCTATAGTTGGAGGACCACCCAGAAAACGCCGGTGGTCGATCAATCCTATATCTGGAATGTTGTGCCGGTATCGAAGAGCGGTATCGAGGGATACTGGTCGGAGGATGTTTCACGCAGCGGATACGGCAGCACCATGAAAGTGGCCTCACATATTGCAAATTATGACGGGGGTCTTGGAGTCATGATAGAAGTGATCGTAAATGCGGGTGACTGGAATCTGGCAGGAATGAAATACTGGAGAAATGAAGGGACCGACGCCCCGGACACATCCAAGCAGCCTAAGATTGTAAGGGAAGTAAGCGGAGTGAATGGCTATAATCGGGCATTGTTCACGGATACGACTGCTGAAAAAGGCAAGATATACACCTATACGGCACGCCTTTTTGATGAGGACGGGATTGAAACTTCAAACTACACATTCAGGGTAAAGACTTCCGGTCCTTCCGGAAACGATTATGCTTCTTACTCGTCCACAGAGATTGACTGGAAGGTGATCGACGGAAAGAAAGTCGAGATGAAATGGTACTGTGATTATTACGATGTTGAAGACGGTTATGTTTATTACGGAACATACAGGATTAGAAGGAAGAAGGGAAACGAATCCTGGGAGGTTATAAAGACGATCAGCACCGCACCGACAAGCGGTATATGCACGATAACCGATGATCCCGGCTCGGATGGTACCTACAAATACCGCATGGATAAAGTCGTAAACGGTATTACTGTGACCGGTAAGGAATTCACCTTCAGCCGAAAGACGACAGCAGTGGATGAAAGTACACTTCTTAAGGCACCGGGTACACCTGTTTTCCGGGTACGTATGTCCGGTTACAAACCGGTTCTGTACTGGGCGCCCTCCGAAACGGGCGGTGCTCCGGACGGCTACAGGATCTATCGGAGAGATGCGGGCAAACTTGTGAATGGCGAACGTGAATACCAGGCTGCCCCATGGCTGAATCCTTACTGGAAGGAATGGGAGAATGAAAGCTACATAGTCATCGATGAGCCCGCTGCCGGTTCTTTGGTGGACGAGTACGGAAACTATCAGGATGATGCCACCAAGGGGAAGCTTGAAGATGTGTACTGGTATGACGATGAATGTCCGCATGAATACTGGATCGTAGCATACAATGATGCCGGTACCAGTGAACCCTCGGAGATCGTAACCCTGACGAATAATGGGTATGATGAGAATGAATATCCGATTCCACCGGAGAATGATGATACATTTGCTCCGGCAAAGCCGGTGATCGATGATATTTGGGTCGAATGGTCGGACAGTACCACAGCCGGGGGCGCATGGAGTTCCTCAATGGGCGGAAATATCCGTGTTTCATGGACGGATCCGGAAAGCAGTCGCCTTTTCATCGACAGCTGGCGGATGGATGTCACAGGCCTTATGCATGATGAGCAGGATACACTTAGTTCCTGGCAGGCCGTAAAGGAACCTGCTGCCAAGCTTGGAACAGGCAATTCTGCACCGTATGTTCATATAACTGCAGGAGAGGGCGAATGGAATGGCTACGATCGTACGGTGAATGTTACTGTGACGGCGATCAATGAAGCCGGTGAGTCTACATCTGAAACCAGGAGTATGACGATTCGCAGCCTGCCGCGCTTCCGCACGATAAGCGGCAATTCCAGAGTGAAGCTGGAGTGGACGGATCTTTTTAAAGATGATGTAACGCAGGTTACCGGCTGGGAAGTATGGCGGAAGGGTGAGACCGGCCCGTGGAAGATGATTCAGGAGTTTGGAGTACTTACACCAAATGACAGTGGTATCGAATACGGCAATAATACAATCGATTATTATTCCTGGTATGATGAGGATGTGAAAAATGGCTGGAACTATGATTACAAGATAGTGGCAGTATGTGCCGATGGTATAGACCGGCCGAGCAAGGTAGTCAGTGCGTATCCGACGCTCTTTGAAGCAACGGAGGCTCCGGGTGCGCCTCAGAATCTGTCCTACAAGGTTGTGAACGGGGAGGTGCAGTTTACCTTTGATCCGCCGGCTACAGGTACGGCAGAGTACTATCAGCTTGTCTATGAGATGGATTACGGTAGTTCGAAGTACTGGCTCGAAGCTGACCGTACATATGCACCATCTACCTGTATTCTCTGGAGTCAGGTGAATCCCGGAACTTATCGGGCATTTGTATACGCATCCAGTTACATCAACGGGGAAGAGGTTCCAGGGAGAGCACCAATATGGGACACTGAAGCCTCCTTCGATGAGAGGTATCCGAGCCATTCGAATGTTGTGACAGTTACCATCACACAGGCCCAGATCGATAAGCAGGCTCAGGAATACCCCGGGATGTTTACACTGACTGCTACGCCCGGGGAAAGCCGGGTGAAGCTCAGTTGGACGGCAAGTTCAGGTGCAACCTCTTATACGGTCAAACGGGCCGGAGGGGATGATTTCGCAGAAGTAACACTTCCCGCCACAACCAGAACATTTACCGATCGTTCGGCCATGCCGGGAATCCGGTACACCTATTATGTGTATGCCAATAACATTTGTGGTTCCATCTATAACACGGAGGGGGCAATCCCCACCGGAAAGTCGAAGGATGAAATCATTGCGGATGAAGTTGCAGCAGAAATTGCGGCTCTGCCGTCGGCAGATGATATCACGTTGGAAAATGCAGCGGATATGGAAGCGGCTGTAAATGCGGCAAAAGAAGCCTATGATAAACTGACGAATGAACAGAAGAAGAAACTGTCATCCGATATGGTACAAAAACTGTCCGCGCTATTGGACAAACTGGAATTCATCCGGCTCAATCAGCAATATGCAGAACTTGTTGCTCCGGTACAGGACTCCATCAATCTTCTTCCTGTTACAGATGAGATCACGGTTACTAATCTGGAGGAGATAAAGGCATCCGTAGCTGCGGCACGGGCAGACTATGACGCTATTACACCGGCATCTGCGAAGAAACTGGTAAATATTGACAAACTGGTCGAAGCAGAAGCGAAAATTAAGTCTCTGGAACAGTATCTGGCGGATATGGAGGTCGTAAATGCCCTGAAGGACGAGATTCTTGCGCTTCCGGCTGCAGATACATTTACGAAGGAAAATGTGAATGACAGGACGGAAGCCGTCGAGAAGGCACGAGCTGATTATAAAAAACTGAGTGCAAGCCAGAAGACCCTGATGGATCAGGAAGGTTCTGCAGAACTGGAGAAGCTCACGGCCATCGAAACCAGGATAGAAGAAATCAAAGCTTCGATCCTGTCGGAGGTTGAGCTTGTTAAGAATATGATCTATGCGCTGGATGTAAATGCTCCGATTGAGGATGAAGACAAGATCATTGCAGCCAGGGAAGCATATGACAGTCTGACGGATGAGCAGAAGGCTCTGGTCGGCGACCTTGTTCTGAACCGGCTGACGGGTTGTGAGGAGATTCTTGCATACCGGAAGTCCGGAGAGACCGAAGAGGGAGAACCGGAAGTTTTTGCAGTAAAAACCATGCTTGATCATCTTCCGGATGTGGGAGATATCACGGATCAGGATAAAGAGACGATAAGCAGTATTCGGGCAGCTTACGAGGCTCTGACTGCAGATCAGAAGGCAATGATCCCCGCTGAGCTCCTGCAAAAACTTACCGCAGCTGAGGCGAAGGTGACGAAAACAACCACCCGGTATATTAAAAAGGCAGTGATCACGGTTGCAAAGGCAACCTATACCGGCAAAGCATTGAAACCGAAGGTTACAGTGAAGTATAACGGTAAGACCTTGAAAGCAGGTACGCACTACACATTAGCCTATAAGAACAATGTAAAGGTTGGAACAGGCTCGGTAACTATTACCGGCAAGGGAGTTTATGCCGGAAAGGTTACAAAGAGTTTTAAGATCGTTGCAGCGAAACCGAAGTGGGTTCTTAAGTCCGGAAAGAAGTATTACAGCCTGGGGAACGGAAGTTATGCCAAGGGGTTGAAGAAGATCAGCGGTAAGTGGTATTACTTCAAGACAGACGGATCCATGGCTTCAAATGAGTGGTATAAGGGCTGCTGGTTGAACAAGGATGGTACATGGACATACAAGGCAAAGGGATCCTGGCGTGGTGACAAGAAGGGCTGGAAATTTACGGATACCTCGGGCTGGTATGCAAGGAACAGCTGGCAGAAGATCGATGGTGCATCGTACTTCTTTAAGGCAGACGGATACATGGCGTCGAATGAATGGGCCAAGGGAAGCTGGTTCAACAAGAGCGGAACATGTACCTATAAGTACAAGGCATCCTGGAAGAAGGACAAAAACGGCTGGTGGTTCGGCGACACCTCGGGCTGGTATGCGAAGAACGGCTGGCAGAAGATCGATAACAAGTGGTACTACTTCGATGCAAAGGGTTACATCGTAACAGGAACCAGGACGATCGGAAAGAAGACATATACGTTCGATTCGAGCGGAGCATGTCTGAATCCGTAGTATATGAAATTCACCCTTCTTTTAATTCGAGGGTATGGCATGATCAGTGCATTAAATACGGAATTAATGCATAGAATGCAGGATCAGTGTACGAAATGATATGTCGGGAGGTCTTCCTGCTCTGGGATTCACGGAGCAGGGAGACTTTCTCATTTTGGGCTTTTTTTACTATGAAACAAGGGGCGAAAGTGGTAAAATAACTGTATCTGTGCATGCAAGCAGTACCAAAAAAGAATAGAAAAGAAGGTGGAAATCACTTTGATCTGGAAGAAATTTACAATTGAAACATCCGTAGAAGCGGAGGATCTGGTAGCGGAGTATCTTGAAGAACTGGGGTTCCCGGGGGCGGAGATCACCGATCAGGTTCCTCTCACGGAAGAGGAAATGAAACAGATGTATGTGGATGTGCCGCTGATCCCGGAGGGAGAGACGGAGACTGCACAGGTTTCCATTTATCTGGATGCGGATTATGACGAGGCGAAGATAGAAGAACTAAAGCGGCAGGTTGCGGAAGAACTGGACCGGATGGAGGCATACACCTCCGTCGGAAGCAAGAAGATCACCGTAACAGAGACGGACGATGACGCAACCTGGCAGGAGAACTGGAAGCAGTATTACCAGCCGTTCCGTCTGGAGGAAGATATCGTGATCCGGCCGGTGTGGACAGAGTATGAGGATATCCGCCCGGATGACAAGGTGGTAAAAATCTCCTCAGTCATGGCGTTTGGAACAGGAACCCATGAGACGACAAAGCTTTGCATCGGTCAGCTTCGGAAGTACCTTAAGGACGGACAGTCCGTTTTCGATGTGGGCTGTGGAAGCGGTATCCTGGCAATCCTTTCCGTGCTGCTGGGAGCCGGATATGTCCATGGACTGGACATCGATCCCCAGGCAGTTTTGTCCAGTCGTGAAAATGCAGAGGCAAACGGGCTTACAACTGACAGGATCGCATTTTCCTGTGGAAACCTTCTGGCCGGAAATGTGATCGGTGCCGTGGGGGATGAGGAAAGAGCAGCGGCCGGAGAAGCAGCGGAAGATGCGGCAGGAAGAGCGGAAAGAATCAGGGTAAAGGAGGCTGCAGATAAGGCAAGCCTCGGATCGGGGATCGCAGCAGTGAATCCCGTACAGCTGGTGGATCTGGCGTTGGGAGACGAGGATCCCGTGCCGGCGCGTACCTATGATATTGTTGTTGCAAATATTCTGGCGGATGTGATCATCCCGCTGTCCTCGGTCATTCCGGCGTATCTGGAGCAGGGAGGGATCTTTATTACCTCCGGGATCACGGCAGACCGGGCGGAGGATGTGCGGAAGGCTATGACGAAAGCCGGATTTACGGTGCTGGATACCGTTCAGATGGGTGAATGGGTATCCGTGGTAGCGCAGAAGTAAGACGGAAGGGATCATATATGCATCGTTTTTTTTCTGAAGAGATTGATTCTGCAGCCGGGACACTTCGGTTGACCGGGTCTGATGCCCGGCATGCGGCGCAGGTGCTCCGGCTGGAAGCGGGAGACCGGATCGAAGTTGGTTCCGGAGACGGGCGTGATTATACCTGCAGGATCGAATCGATCACCCCGGAAGAGGTGATCGCTACAATTGAAGATATATGCGGAAATGCGGCGGAGCTTCCCATGGCGATCACTCTGTATCAGGGGTTTCCCAAGGGTGACAAGATGGATCTGATCCTTCAGAAAGCAGTTGAACTTGGGGCTGTCAGGATCGTTCCGGTCTGGATGTCACGATCGGTTGTAAAGATGGATGCAGCCAAGGCGTCGAAGCGACGGGACCGCTATCAGGCAATCGCGGAAGCCGCGGCAAAGCAGTCAAAACGGGGCGTGATTCCGGAGGTCGGAACATTTCTCTCCATGAAGGATGCCATAGAGGATGCGAAGAAACAGGACAGGATCCTTCTTCCTTATGAGAATGCTTCCGGTATGAACGGAACCCGTGCCGTCATGGGGCAGCTTGTGGAAGAAAACAGGTCCGGTTCCGTGAAGTCTCTCGGGATTTTCATCGGTCCGGAAGGCGGTTTTGAGGAGTCGGAGATCACGGCATTGGAAGCCATCGGCGCGAAGACCATCACGCTCGGTCACAGGATCCTCCGCACGGAGACAGCGGGTATGATGCTGTTATCGGTGCTGGGATTCATGCTGGATAATGACTGATAAGTTCACATTAATTGTTGGGGAGCAAAGAAGTCCAAATGAGAAGTATTATGAGGAGGTTGAAACATGTTTTGTACAAAATGTGGTAATACGATCAGTCCGGATGATCAGTTCTGTGCTTGTTGTGGGGCAGAGTGTAAAACTGACCGGAAAGTAAAGCAGTCAGGAACCGGAAATGAACAGCAGGGATTTCACTGGTTTACTCCTGCGAAGGAAAGGGTAAAGAATGAAGCTGCGTTTGATGCAAAAACGAAGATTCTGAAAGCTGTTTTACAGCTGATGTTTTTTGTCGGACCGTTATTAGCGATGCTTCCGTTTTACGGAGTTGATTCGTCAGATATCAATTGGTCACTCCAGGGTGAAAGTGTGTCCGAGTGGGATGTCGCAGCAGATGCGGTATTCAGTGGAAAGGAAGTAGACTATACATTTACTACGAGTAAATTTTTAGACATGGGTAATGTCGGTTGGCCACAATATATGGCTTACGTGGGAGTTGCAGTTTCACTTTTGGCTGTAATACTGCTGGCAAACAGGAAGTGGTTTGCCGGTCTGTTGATCGCTGCAGGATTTTTATTCTATATACTTTTTGAAGTCGGCATGGTCAGTGATTATGAGAGGTACTACAACACACGGGTTGTAGAGGTAATGAAGGAAAAGGATCCGGGACAGATCAATATAGCGAATGAGGACAACTATGATCAGCAATTGGAAGAAGCGGCGGATTACAAAGCTGAGATCAGAGCCAAGTGGCCGAAACCGGAGCTTTTCAAACTGGGTTCGTATAAAGTGGGCTTTTACCTGCTGATTATTATGTTTTGTGTAAATCTTTGCCTTGCCATATTCCTGATGAAGCTTAGAAAATAAAAGGACGGCATGACAGGATATCAGAAATAAAAGACTAGGGAAATGAAAATGGAAGTATATTTAGACAATTCAGCAACCACAAGGGTATATCCCGAAACAGCAGAGTTGATGATGAAGATCATGACGGAGGATTTCGGCAACCCATCCTCCATGCATAAATGCGGCGTAACCGCAGAGCATTATCTGAAGGATGCGGTGGACCGTGCGGCAAAGAGTATCCATGCGCTTCCTGAGGAGATTCTTTTCACTTCAGGAGGGACGGAGAGTAATAATCAGGCGCTGATCGGTTCTGCACTGGCAAAAAGACGCCTGGGAAATCATATCATTTCCACGAATATTGAACATCCCAGTATCGGAGCGGCTCTGGACTTTCTGGAAAAGGAAGGCTATGAGATCACCCGGCTTCCGGTGAATGAAGAAGGCGTCATTACACCGGAGCAGGTGGAAGAGGCTATCCGTCCGGAGACCATTTTGGTTTCGGTAATGATGGTAAATAACGAAATCGGCTCGATCCTTCCGGTGGAAGCGATCGCGAAGGCGGTCCATAAGAAGAACCCGAAGATCTACGTTCACACGGATGCGATCCAGGCGTACGGAAAGCTTCCGGTCAATGTGTCAAAGCTGGGGGTGGACCTGTTGTCCGTCAGCGCACATAAGCTCCACGGGCCAAAGGGTGTGGGCTTCCTGTATATCAAAAAGGGAACCCTGCTTCGTCCCATTATTTACGGTGGTGGACAGCAGAAGGGTATGCGTTCCGGTACGGAAAATGTGCCGGCAATCGCAGGCTTCGGTCTGGCCATCGAACAGGCTATGAAAGATCTCGAGGAAAGAAACGCGAGGATCGCAGGTCTTCGTGACATGCTGATCCGGGGATTAACAGAATTGCCGGATGTGGTGGATCATTCCATGGGTGCGCCGCATATAGCCAGCATCAGCTTCGTGGGTGTGCGTGCGGAGGTTATGCTCCACAGTCTGGAAGCAGAGGGAATCTATGTTTCGGCAGGTTCGGCATGCTCATCAAACAAGAAACGGGAGAGTGGTGTCCTTTCTGCAATAGGACTTCCGGCGAATGAACGGGAATCGACGCTCCGTTTCAGTTTCAGTGAGGAAAACACGGAGGAAGAGGTGCAGTATGTGATCGATACCGTGACACGTCTGCTCCCGATGCTTCGCCACTATACACGGGGTTAGAAAGGAAAATACAGTTGAAGATACAGACATTTTTGATCAAATACGCCGAGATCGGTGTAAAGGGAAAAAACAGATATAAATTCGAGGATATACTCTGTAAGCGTTTACGCTCCAGACTGAAGCCTTTGGGACAGTTTGAGGTGCGAAGGGAATATGGCAGGATCTTCGTGGATGCGCACTCGGATTACGATTATGATGAGGCTGTCCGCAGAATGACGCAGACCTTCGGAATCACCGGAATCTGTCCGGTATGGACCGTGGAGGATCCAACACCTGAAAAAATTGATGAAACAGTAGCAAAGTACTTTGAGGAAGAGTACGACGATTATGATTTCTCCTTCAAGGTCCGTGTAAAGAGGATCAACAAGGAGTTTCCGGTTGCATCGATGGAAATGGATGCGCGTCTGGGCGGAATCCTGCTGGACAAGTATGAGGAAGAGGGACTTCATGTGGATGTCCATACCCCCGATGTAATGGTCTATGTGGAAATCCGGAAGATTGCATTTATCTATTCCAAGGTGCTTCCGGGTCCGGGAGGACTTCCGGTGGGTACAAATGGAAGAGCCATTTCCCTGTTGTCCGGTGGTATCGACAGTCCCGTGGCAACCTGGATGATCGCAAAGCGCGGTGTGGAAATGCAGGCGGTGTATTTCCATTCACCCCCGTATACCTCAGAGCGCGCGCTGGAAAAGGTGCAGGATCTGGGACGGATCGTGTCCCATTATGCGGGACCCATCAAGCTTCATATCGTGAATTTCACGGAGCTGCAGCTGGCAATCTATGATAACTGTCCGCATGATGAGCTGACGATCATCATGAAGCGTTACATGTTCAAGGTGGCGGAGGAACTGGCGAAGCGGGAAGATGCAGACTGTATCGTGACCGGGGAATCCATCGGTCAGGTTTCCTCCCAGACGGTATTCTCACTGGGCGTGATCGACCGGGCAGTGACCTGTCCCGTATACCGGCCCTGTATCGGACTGGATAAGCAGGAAATCGTGGATATCTCCGAGAAGATCGGAACCTATGAGACCTCCATCCGTCCTTATGAGGATTGCTGTACCATTTTCGTGGCAAAGCATCCGGTGACGAAGCCGACGCTGGAGCAGATTGAAAAGTCGGAAGAGAAGCTGGCGGGCATCATCGAGCCGATCTATGAGAAAGCAATCGATACAGCGGAAGTTGTATGGCTTCGCTGATGTAGGCCCGGAGGGCGAAGGATCTTAAATTACAGTTGAGCAGGAGAATAACATGCGTAAAGAGTATGTAAT
>CADBOV010000138.1 GCA_902796385.1 uncultured Lachnospiraceae bacterium | reverse complement strand
TATTCGTATGTCTCCTGCTCATGCTTCAGGCAGCACATCAACCGCCCGCAGACTCCGGAGATCTTCGTCGGATTCAGGGAAAGACTCTGTTCCTTCGCCATCTTGATCGATACCGGAATGAAATCGGACAGATAGGAATGACAGCAGAGCTCTCTTCCGCAAATGCCGATCCCGCCGCACATTTTCGATTCGTCACGGACTCCGATCTGCCGGAGTTCGATCCTGGTCCGGAAAACCGAAGCCAGATCCTTGACCAGCTCCCGGAAATCTACACGGCAGTCTGCCGTAAAATAGAATAAAACCTTATTGTTGTCAAATGCATATTCTGCGGAGATCAGTTTCATTTTCAGGTCATGTTCCCTGATCTTCTGTGCACAGACCTCATATGCATGACGGGACTTTTCCTTATTCATCTCGTAGGTTCTGTCATCCTGCTCCGTTGCCAGACGCAGGATCGGTTTCAGTCCTCCCTGGATCTTCTCCTCATCTACTTCTCTTTTTCCAAGTACGACCCAGCCATATTCAATCCCCTTGGAGGTTTCAACTACGACTTTTGTTCCCAGATCCACTTCATTGTCCAGCGGATCAAAATAATAAATCCTGCCGTTCGTCCGGAAACGAACGCCGATCACCTGTTTCATGTTATATCTCCTTCAGTGTCAGGATCAGAAGACGCATTACATCCTCCATCCTTGCATTTGCCGCGAGTCTCTTCTTCGCATTTTCGATGGCCCGCGCCTTGTCCTCCAGTTCATTGAAGGACAGATATTTTGCCTGATCCCTGATCGTGGAGTATTCTTCCTTAAATACGATCTTATCCGGCTTTCCGGTTACCTTGAGCATTAAAATGTCCCGGTACCACATCATCATCAGATCCAGATATTCCCCGATGTTCATCTTATAATTGGAGCAGGATTCGATGGCATACTGAATGTCCTCCATATCCATCTCGTAGATCTCCTTCTCCAGATGGATCACGGAATTCACCAGTGCCTCATACTCCTCATTCGTCGCCAGCAGGATCGCCTTTCCGAGATTTCCCTGGGCGTATTCAACGCAGAAACGGGCTTTCTTATCATCCAGCTCATAATGCTCCTTCAGATATTCTTCCACATCCCGTTCCTTCACCGGCTTGGTGCTGAGGGTAATGCATCTGGAAATGATGGTCGGCAGCAGCCGTTCCAGCGAGTTTGTGATCAGGATCACGATCCCGTAAGCGGGCGGTTCCTCGATGGTCTTCAGCAGTGCATTCTGTGCCTGCGGATTCATCAGCTGCGCATCATTTATAATGTAAATCTTATATTTCCCGCTGTACGGACGGATGTCCATGGTCTGAACAACCTGTTCACGGATCTCGTCAACGGAGATCACATTCGGTTTTTCATGCTGAACCGTAATGATATCGGGATGATTTCCCGAGTCTGCCTTCTTACAGGAGGGACATTCATTGCATGGATCTGCTTCATGCGCCTCACATTGCAGGGTCTTGGCAAACGAAAAGGCAAGGGAGCTGCGTCCGCTTTCATCTTCTCCGCAGATAATGTATGCATGCCCAACCCGGTCCTGCTCAATGCTGCATTTAAAATGTCGGATAATGTCTTCATGTCCTATAATATGCTGAAAATCCATGGCGCCTCCTTTCCTGTTTTAACAAGCCAACAGTTCCGAAACCCTACTCTTTATCATATCATAAATACTATCGATTGGTAAAGTGGCATCTATTTTTAGGATCCGCTCCGGATCGCGGTCCGCCAGGGCACAGTACCCGTCCCTGACTTTTTTATGAAACTCCAGGGACTCCTGTTCCATCCGGTCCAGCTCGGCCTGGTTCTTCTTTCTTGCGATCCCCACTTCTGCGGGAAGATCCAGCAGAAATGTGGCATCGGGCATGTATTTCCCGATGGCAGGACGGTTTACCTCGTAAACGGTCTCGATCCCGAGCCCTCTTGCGATCCCCTGGTATACCACGGAGGAATCCACAAACCGGTCGCTGATCACGGCTTTTCCCGCCTCTACCGCAGGTCCGATCACCTGCTGAACCAGCTGGGCACGTGCAGATGCATAAAGCAGAAGCTCGGTCTCCGGCTTCATTTCCTTATATTCCGGATTCAAAAGAATCTCCCGGATCGCTTCACTGATCACGGTTCCGCCGGGTTCCCGGGTCAGAAGCACATCGTATCCCTGCTCCTCCAGATAGTCCCGCAGCTTCTCGATCTGCGTCGTCTTTCCGGCACCGTCCGGGCCCTCCATTGTAATAAAAATCCCCTTCATCAATCATTTCCTCCGGTTGATGGTTCTGCCTTTCCGCTCTCCAGCATGATGATCTGGATAACTCTCTGCTGCTGATCATAAATGTGTCCGCGCATGGACTGCTGTGCCTTGACAACGTCCCCTTCCAAGATGGCTTCCATGATACGCGCATGCTCACGGGACAGCTTATCATGGGAACTGAAATCCTTTACATATTCATACCGGTACCGGTAAACCTGTTCCCGGAGATTATGCGCCAGGTTGATCAGCCTCCTGTTTTTCGTTGCTTCAAATATAACATCGTGGAACCGCTCATCCTTCTCGACGATCCGGACCACATCCTTTTTCTCCAGTGCTGCATCAAATGCGGCAGCCGCCTTCCGAAGCTTCTCCTTCACCTCTTCATCGATCCGGAGACATGCCAGACGAACCGACAGATCCTCAATGGCCATCCGCACCTCCAGTGCCTCCTGCAGATCCTCCACCGTGATCTTCGCCACCTCAGCGCCCTTCCGGGGCAGCATGACTACCAGTCCTTCCAGCTCCAGCATCCGGATTGCTTCACGTACCGGTGTCCGGCTGACTTCCAGGCTCTTTGCCAGTTTTTCTTCCATCAGGCGTTCCCCGGGTTTCAGTTCCCCGCGGATGATGGCATTTCTCAGTGTTTTAAATACGACCTCACGGAGCGGCAGATATTCCGCCGGGTCAAATTCCAGTTTCATATGCAACTCCTTTCCGAAAAACTCCTGAACAACTAAACCACAAAGATCATGGCAGAGATCCCGTCACCTGCCAGTTTCTCCTGCAGCAGGGAAATGTCCGGCCCGGTGTCCTTCTGAAACATCCCGAAAACCGTAGGTCCGCTGCCCGTCATAATGGTTGACATAATGCCTATGCTTCTGACATGCTCTTCTATTTTATGGATTGCCGGGTGACGTTCCGCCGTAACCGGCTCAAGAACATTTCCAAGACGGGATAAAACCCCTTCCAGATCATTCCTGCGGATCGCATCCACCATACCGTCAATGTCCGGATGTATTATGGCAGCGCCTTCTTCGCTGTCTGCCAGACCGTCATATGCCGTATAAACCTCTTTCGTGGAAACGCCGAAGGATGGCTTGATAATGAGAAAACCGCAGTCCGGAAGATCCGGAAGCTTCGTCAGCTTCTCGCCGATCCCTTCCGCCAGCATGGTTCCGCCTGCCAGACAATACGGCACGTCCGCACCGAGCCGGAGCCCCATTTCCGCCAGCTCCTGCGGTGTGCTCCCTGTTTCGAAAAGTTCCGCAACGCCCTGCAGCGCCGCAGCACAATCCGTACTTCCGCCGGCCATGCCTGCCGCCATGGGAATGTGCTTTTCCAGTGTGATCCTAAGACCGCTTTCGATCCCGTACCGTTCCATCACGGCTTTGGCTGCGCGAACGATCAGGTTTCTGTCATCCAGCGGCATCTCATCGATGTCCGGCAAGGTACAATCCTCCGACAGAAGAAGCCGGATGCCCGGTTCTTCCTCCGGTTCCAGCGTCAGAACATCATATAATCCGATCTGCTGCATGACCATCCGCACCAGATGATAGCCGTCCTCCCTTCGCCCGGTTATGTCCAGACCCAGGTTTACCTTCGCAAATGCTTTCCTCTGAACTTTTGTTTTCATACCGTACCCCGCTTGTAACAACCCCATTTTGTACTTTGTATACAGTATTCTTATTTATCATCATAAGAGATTCTGCCCGAAAATGCAAGGAAAAGCGTGTGTTTTCCGGTTAATCCAACCCGTAGATCCTACGTCCTGCCGCAAGTTCATCCTTCAGTTTTTCCAGTGCGGCTTCACTGACCCGTTCCCCACTCCGGATGATCGGGATCCCCGGAGGATATACATAAATGTCCCGTTGGATGAAGGCTCCCACCTGCGGAAGACTGACATGAGGATTCTGCAACCCTGCGGGTCCTTCCTCCTTCTCCGGTCCGGTTCCTTCTGATCCAATTCCTGTGCCCTCCCGGTCCGCACCACTGCTTCCCGATCCGGCTCCTGTATCTGCCCAGGCCGCACCACTGCTTCCCGATCCGGCTCCTGTATCTGCCCAGGCCGCACCGCTGCTTCCCGATCCGGACCCTGCATCCGCCTGGCTCCACTCGAATCCATCTTCTGCATTCTCATCTGCCACGGACGCCTTCTTTCTCCGGGTTCCACGTCCGGTCCGGGGTTTCCGCTTCTTTTCCGTCAGTTTTTCATCCAGCTTTCCAAGTGCATCAGCCAGATTATCCAGATCCTCATCCCCGTCACAGACCGTGGAGATCAGGATCAGTTCCGAACTGCCTGCCAGTTCCACAACCACACCGGTTTCCTTTTCCAGCCACTCCGCCATACCGGTTCCCGTAAATAGCGGATCTCCCGCTGTTTTCGGCTTGCAGTTTTTTCCGATCCGGAAGAACAGCCTGGTGGGATCCTGCTCCCCCGGAAGCTCCACCAGCTCCAGCGTATTCAGACTCGTTCCGATCTTCTCCCGGAATTCCTGCATTTTGCCGATATACGTATCAAAAGCATCCCGGTTTTCATCCGCCCATGCCACCGCTGCTTCCGCAGATAACATCAGCAGATAGGATGGGGAACTGGACTGGAACACCTTCAGTTCCTCCGAAACCGCCCGGTCCAGGGCGTCCGATGTAGGATCATCATCTCCTCCCACATGCAGGATTGCAGTCTGTGTCATTGCAGGAAGTGTCTTATGTAAACTTTGAATCACATATTCCGCACCGTTGCTGACACCGCTCATCCATTCCAACTCTGAACAGAACGGAAAATGTGCCCCATGGGCCTCATCCACGATCAGCGGTATTCCGAACACCTTAAGCACTGCGCTGATCTCGCCCAGGGGAGAAATACAGCCGGCGTAGGTTGGGGAGGTCAGGATACATCCTGCGATCTGCTCCGTATCCTCTGTTTCATCAATGGCATTCAGTACTGCGTCCGATCGTACCGGTCCGTACTGCGGATCTACCTCCGGTTCCAGAACCCGGATCTCCGCCTGCACCAGCTTAAGTCCGTTCCATACGGATTTATGGCAGTTTCCCGCAACCAGATAAACCGGAGGAAGGTCCATTCTCTTCCGCATCTTTGCCGTAGCGGCAATGGCTGCCAGAATCCCTGCGGTCGCTCCTCCCACCAGATAATGACTGTATGCGGCATCCACACATTCCGCCGCAGCCTCCTGTGACCGCCGGATCGCGCCTTCCGCATGGTGCAGATCATCCGTTCCGGGAACCTCCGTTACATCCAGGCGGAACATTTCATCCAAAACCCCACCGTGTACCGGATGCCGCTTATGTCCGGGCATATGCCAGGGAAAAAGCTCCCTTCCCGTGTATTCCTCCAACATTTCCTTAATGTACTGTTCCATCTTTTTCTGCCCCGATCCCGGACCCCTGCCGGATCCGTTCTGTTCCCTGCGCTTCCTGCGCAAGAAAGTGTTGTTATTTTTTTTGTTCTTATATATAATGATGCTTGTGCCAAATGGAATTTTGCTTTGCAAAATGCACAATCACAGATCATTATAACATGTTCCGACAGTTACATCCAACGTGTATCCGTCTTTGCATGTGATCCGCACCCTGCGGATTGGAAAGGAGTTACAATGGCAGCGGAAAAACGCCAGAAAACAAGTAGTCAGTACAAAACATCCATGATCCTCAGCATTATACTCGCGCTCGTGCTCTTAGTGTTCACTGTGGTCTATGTGGGGATGAACTTTAATTATATGGTCCTTGGAAAATCCATTGATCTGAACCAGCAGCTCCGGGAAGGAAAATCCCCCGAGAAGGGAGATCTGGTAACGTTCGAGGTTCGGTATGTTCTCGGAAATTTTGCGGAAACCAAACATAAGATCAATGGTATCATTCCTACCGGAACGGACGAACACTATGTAGTTGTTCTGGATGACAACTCTCTCATGGCGGTATCCGTCAGCGGATCCAAGGATGTCGATGCCATGAACAAGCTGGAAAGTGAAACAAAAGCTTATCTCGCAGACACAGACGACATTTCAAAGATCCCGACTTCAACAATCAAGTTGACCGGCAGACTTGAAACCATGCATTCCGAGATCCAGAAGTATTACAACCAGGCGCTGTCAACACTTAGTACCTATACAATCCATAATATGACCTTAAATGCGACTCACGGCAGATTATCCATGTTCATGATCACCTTCTTCCTGCTCGCACTGCTCGTAGTCTTTATTTTCAGTGCAATCCAGTCAAAGAAGAAGATGAAGAAGGTTGCGGAGGTTCAGGCCATCGCCCGTCAGAACGCGGCAGATCCTTCCCTGAATCCTTTCCTGACAGGGTATCAGAACAGCCCGAATCCGGCAGTTCCCGGAGCAGCAACCGGCAATGAGGCTGCAAATCCCTTTATAAATGCAGATCCCGCCAACCCGTCCGGCCCGATGCCTGGCAGCGAGCCCACGGGACCGGTTATGAACAGCGAGCCCACGGGACCGGTTCAAAGTAATGACCCTATGAGCCCGGTTCAGGGCAGCGAGTCCACCGGCACCATCCTGAACGGGGAGCCGGTCGATCCAACACAGGATCCCTTCCGGAATCCGTATGATAACGTATAACCACTACTAAAGCGAAATAGAAAAATACGGTTGTCACCGATATGTCCTACTTGGGGGTAGCATATCAATAAAGTGACAACCGTATTTTTAATTCAGGGGCCAGACCGGCGTATTCCGTATGATCCCGAAGATCAGAAGCAATATGATCGATCCCCAGGTTACGATCCGGATAAACCGTTCCCCCTTATCAAAAAGCCACAGGCCTATACTGACTAGCCAGAACGGCATCAGACAAACGATCATCGCATTCCAGTAAACGGCCTGTCCGAACTTCAACTTCGCAATACTTTTGAATACTCTGGAAATGCCGCATCCCGGGCATTGTAAATGTCCTCCGGAAGCAAGTCGAACCGGACAGGGAATCCCCCATCCGGTTACGATTGCAAACACCAGGTACATCAACCCGATGCTTCCGATAATGCAGATTATCTTCAGCTTTTTTTTATTCATTCCTTATCATCATCCGGCTGCTGCTTCATTCAGCTCACTCTGCATCAGTGCGAAGGCAACGATTGAAATAAAGATTCCGAGGATCAGGTAAAGTGTTGCAAGATTTCCTGCCGGTTTACCCATTCTTGTACGAACCTCATCTAAACGCTCACCCTGCTTGTAAGCCCAGTAAATACCATAGATACCACAGGTAACGATGATCAGAAGAATCAGGGTTCCACCGGAAATGATCGGCGGAATGCTGGAAATTCTGTCTGTCTCTTCGTTGATCTTGTATATCCAGTAAAACATGTAAATACCAAGGGTAATGATTGAAAGAATAACACATACCGCGATCGATCTCTGCGGGATCATTCCTCTTACACTACCACCGGGCTGTCCCTGCGGCTGTGCCGGAGCTCCACATGCCGGGCACACAGGTCCCTGAAACTCGTTGCCACAATTCATACATCTCATAAATGAGCACCTCCTGTTTTTTACTAAACCATATGATAGCACGATTCCATTTTCTCGGCAATACGATTTCTCCGACGAATGTGCCAAGAACCGACATTTCACGCAAAAATAACCGCCAGCCGCATTTTCATACGACTGGCGGAAATGATTAAATTCTGATCGGATTATGGGGATTCTCCCGTACCATCATCTGTTCCGGTTCCCGTTCCGTCGTCCGTTCCGGTTCCCGTTCCATCATCCGTTCCGGTTCCCGTGCCGTCACCCGTTCCGGTTCCCGTGCCGTCACCTGTTCCGGTTCCCGTACCATCACCTGTTCCGGTTCCCGTTCCGTCACCTGTTCCGGTTCCCGTACCATCACCCGTTCCGGTTCCTGTACCTGTACCGGTTCCGCTCGATGAGGTCGGTGTATATGTCGGCATACCCTTATTCTTCGTATAATCGTATTCCTTTTTGATCTCCGGGAATACACCCTGATCATACAAATGTCCGAAGTAGTCCGTTTCCAGTACACCGTAACAGTAGTTGATCTTATTATTTACAATACTGCACATCTTATCCACATAATCATCGGATAACTTCTCAGCTGTATTGGTCGGTGTAAACTCACCATTTACATAGGTACCCTTGTCTGTCTTCCAGTCACGCCACAGATTGAATGCAAGCGGCGTACTTGTGGAGAATACGTCACGGCCCGGAAGCAGTCTGGAATCCCAGTAGGTTCCAAACAGATTGGACAGTGTCGGAAGGATATCGATGGAAACAACCGGATCATCAACGATGATCGGATCCATCTTCTCCAGACATCCACTCCAGATGATCAGACGGTTATGGTCTCTCTGCAGATAATTGGTTACGTCATATCCGTAAAGCTCTGACAGATACGGCATCTGGCCCAGTGCAGCATCATTATCCAGACCATACGGGAAGTGGTCCGCCGAAATTACGATTACCGTATCATCAGCAATTCCTGCCTTCTCCAGCTGATCCACCAGATAAGTAAGCGATGCCTCAAACTCAAGGTTTGCAGCGATATAAGCCTTAACATCCTCCGAATACGGAAGGTTCTCAACCTCTGACCAGTGCTTTCTGGACATTGCATTTGCGTCATAGCTGTAGGATGAGTGACCACTTACGGACATGTAGTAAATGTTGAACGGCTGCTTGTTGATATACTGCGGCAGTGTTCCTTCCACCATCTCCAGGTCACTTTCCGGCCAACCGCCGGTAATGTACGCCTCTGCACCATTTCCGACACCTTCGAAGCCGTCGCAGTAACCGAGATTGAAGTGGGTTACGTCACGACTGTAGTAGGTATAGTCGTTGTTATGATACATTTTTCCGTAATAGCCCAGACGGTCTAACTGACTACCCATTGTGAAGTAGTTGTTGTAATTTGCTGTCTGCTTCATGGACTGACCACCCATGGTCGGGAAGAAGCCCATCAGGTTTTCAAACTCACCACCGGTTGTTCCCGCACTTGCAGGCTGGTAATAATCCGTAAAGTTAATACCCTTTGTAGCGAGTCTGTACAGTGTCGGTGTTCTCTGCGGATCGATAATATCGCCGCTGAACGCCTCTGCGGAAATGAAGATCAGGTTCTTACCCTTGAAGAGTCCTGTATATTCATTCTGCTTTGTTGCATTTACGGATGCCACATACTCATCCAGTGATGCATAGGAATCCGAATCCTTCTGCTGAAGCTCCGAGAATGAGATCGGATACCGGTTCAGCTCGTAATTCTTCGGCTTTGCCTCCGTCGACGCTGTCTCCGTTGTTCCGGTATTTTTGCCGTTTGTTTTCTTCTCTGTATTGTTCTCTTCCGTGGAATCATCCACAAAGTCCGCATCTCCCGAACCGGAAATATCGAATCCGCGTTTCTGGTCCGCCTTTGTTATCTTACGCCAGATCTCCTTCCGGATACCCGTCATAAAACCAAAGTCCGTAACGGCACTCTCGAAATAATACTGATCACCGTATACCTGACGATAGCTCTTGATACTGAAGATCAGAAGCAGGGCGATCAGGTAAGAACCAACGGTTACCATTGCCATCTTTACCTTTCTGCGCCATCCGGTCTTCAGCGAAAGCAGATGCTTCTTATCGATCTTAAGCTCGAAGAACAGGAATAATGCAGTCGGCAGAATGTACAGGATAATATGTGTAATACCCTGTGCGGATGTGATCAGACGGAAAATGTCTGCCTTGAATCCGCCTGCTGCATCTGCTGCTCCGTGAACAACCGTATTCAGATCGTAGAATACCTTGAACTGAAGGTATACAAAATACTCGATCAGGAACGGAATCACCGGTGCGAAAATAACGATCGCCTTTACGATCATATTTACCTTGCGGCTCTTCGCGATCGAGGAAATAATGGATCCGATCATTCCGAAGAATACGGAGAACAGCAAAATGAAGATTGCGTGCATTCCGAAGAAATCCCTGACTGTCGTCAAGTTAAAGATTGCCTCGTAGTAGAAATAGATCGCCGGGATCATTGCTCTGGAGATCAGGAAAAAGAGGGATTTTCTTCTCTGGAATGAAGTTTCAAACTTCTCAGATAAGGTCTTCTTTCTCTTTCCCCGCTGCGGCGGCCGTCTGTTTCCCTGGCCTCCTGCCTGGGAACGGTTTCCCGGCTGTCTTTCAGCTCTGTCGCCTCCGGCCGACCGGCTTCTCTGACCGTTTCCGGGTCTTACAGGCCTGGAAGATGCACTGGTCCGACTTGCAGAAGATGCACTATGTCTCGGTCCACTGAGAATCTCTTCCTCCTCTGCCTCCAATTCGCGGATGAAATCGTAGTCTACGCCATCATCCGGTTGTCCGGTTTGTCTTCTCATTTCATCACTCATTCGTTTTTTCTCTTCCTTATAGCGTATTCTGAAAACTACATATTAACTAATTAATTCTATACTAAATATTGTGCTTTTGCAATACATTTCGCGTATTTATCACAAGTCTTTCAACATTTGAACTGCCTTTCCCTGAATGGCCATGGACCCGGCACGCTCCGCCACCAGACGCAGATTTTCCCTTGCCCTGTCCTTTTCACCCCTGGAAAGCTCGATCCATGCCAGCATAAATGTACAGTCCATCCATTCGGTATTATGCTTGATCTCCCGAAGTTCCTTCTGGACAAAGGGAAGTGCTTTCTCCGGCTGCGGACTCATCAGATCGATCCTGGCCTGCCATTCTTCGCGGATCTTGCCATAATGCTGAAGGGTAACCGCAAGATTCCTGCCCGTGGTTTCCAGGACACGAAGATCCTCCGAACTCCTCTGAAATCCCGCCTGATCTCCTGTATCCAGCGCCGCATAGCCCCGGAGCAGGATACAGGCAGCCTCTATCTTCGGCATGAGCTTTCCTCTTATCATGGACAGTTTATAATGCATTCCCGGGTAGTCGCCCAGATAAAAGCAGCAGATTGCCTGCTGGAACAAAGTATTATTCCGAACCATATGGAGTTCCGGCTCCAAACGGAAAATCTCATAAAGATCAAAGGAAATCGCCGGTTCACAATCCTCCCACAGGATATTGTTCCGTTTTTCCTGCATTTCCTTCTTCAGTTTTCTGTCTACCGGATTGAAAATGGAAACAAGACAGACAAGCCAGATGACCAGGACGAACTGCGATCTGCTTCCGCCCTTCATGATAAACAGGATAAGGAGCGCCGAAAGCAGTGAGACCGTGATCAGATTATTGAGAATATAGGCTTTTTTCTTTTTCTTCCGGAATTCCTCATATAAAGCGATCGCCTTCGGGTTTTCCAGAGAGCTTTTTCTAACCTGTACATAGTTTTCCCTGTCGAAGATCATGTACAGCAGTCCCGTGCTTGCAACCTCGATCAGCAGGAATCCCGCCATATAAAGTATGAAACAGAGCAGGATATATCCGATATTTCCGGCAACGGAAAGATTGTCTCCGTTTATTGCCCGCTCTCTCACAAAATCGATGGAGACCCTTCGGGCGATAATGTACATGCCGATACTCAGGACCACTGCTGCGATCACGAGTCCCGGATGCATGCGTCTTTTTTTCACTGTGACCAGTTCCGGCATTCTGCTACCCTCTATCTCATGTTACTGAAGTACTGACTGAGCAGTTACAACTCAA
Organism: uncultured Lachnospiraceae bacterium; assembly: GCA_902796385.1. GTDB lineage: Bacteria > Bacillota > Clostridia > Lachnospirales > Lachnospiraceae > Eubacterium_Q. Next base: position 161 of record CADBOV010000138.1, on the reverse strand, counting down.
AAAAACAACCTCCTACATTCTAACATAATTTTGGCATAGAAAAAAGGAATCCTTTGAAGTTCATCAAAGAATTCCTTTTCAGAGGTGCTGAACGGATTTGAACCGATGATCAGGGAGTTGCAGTCCCACGCCTTACCACTTGGCTACAGCACCACATAGCG
>CADBOV010000137.1 GCA_902796385.1 uncultured Lachnospiraceae bacterium | reverse complement strand
GGAACGCCCACCTCTCTTGATGCGGGCTTTCTGGACCGGCTGCTTACAGCCATCGAAGAGAATTTCAACCTGGCGGAGCTTAAGGAATACACGGTTGAAGCCGGACGTCCGGACAGTATGAGTCCGGATAAAATGCGTGTGCTGAAGCGGCACAATGTCACGAGGATCAGTATCAACCCCCAGACCATGCGGGATAAAACCCTGCAGCGGATCGGACGTTCCCATACATCCGAGGACGTGATCCGGGCATTCCGTCTGGCAAGGGAGCTTTCCTTTGCGGACATCAACATGGATCTGATCGCAGGTCTTCCGGGAGAAAACACGGATGATATGCGTTATACCCTGGGGCTGATCGAGAAGCTTGCCCCGGACAGCCTGACGGTACACAGCCTGGCGGTAAAGCGGGCTTCGGAGCTTCGCAGCCAGTTTGACGAGATCAAGCATACATTTCATAAATACACGGATCAGATGCTGACACTGGCAGATGAATCCGCCAGACGCATGGGACTTCAGCCGTACTATCTGTACCGGCAGAAGAATATCTCGGGAAATCTGGAAAATGTAGGGTATGCGAAACATCCCTGCCTGTACAATGTCCTCATCATCGAGGAACGTCTGGATATCATGGCAGCCGGCGCAGGCTCCGTGACGAAGATCCTCCGGATGGAGCCGGAGACGGGCGAGATCCTGGGCGTGGACCGGGTCGAGGATGTAAAGAATGTGGATCAGTATATGGATCGCATTGATGAAATGATTGAGAGAAAACGCGCTGCCACCGAGCAGGAAATGCGTTTCTGATGAAAGGAGACTTTTATAAAATGGCAGAATCGATGAAGGGACTGAAACGGTCCCATAGATGTGCAGAGCTCTCTAAGGCAAATGTGGGAGAGCAGGTAACCGTGATGGGATGGGTGCAGAAGAGCCGGAACAAAGGCGGGATCGTCTTTACGGACCTTCGTGACCGCTCCGGTGTACTGCAGATCATTTTCGAGGAGAAAACCGTTGGATCGGAACTCTTCCTTCGTGCGGGACGACTGAAAAGCGAGTTCGTCATCGCCGTAACGGGAAAGATCGAGCTTCGTGCCGGCGGAGTGAATACAAATATGGCTACCGGCGAGATCGAACTGATCGCCGATTCCCTCCGGATTCTGTCAGAAGCAGAGACACCTCCGTTCCCGATCGAGGAGGATTGCAAGACAAAAGAGGATATCCGTCTGAAGTACCGTTTTCTGGATCTTCGCCGTCCGGATATCCAGAAAAATATCATGCTGCGAAGCAAGGTGACCACAACGGTCCGTACATTTATGGCGGACGAAGGATTTCTGGAGATTGAAACACCGGTTCTCTGCAAGTCCACACCGGAGGGTGCCCGGGACTACCTGGTTCCCAGCCGGATCCATCCGGGGAACTTCTATGCGCTTCCCCAGTCACCGCAGCTCTTTAAACAGCTTCTTATGTGCTCCGGTTTTGACCGTTATTTCCAGATCGCTAAGTGTTTCCGCGACGAGGACCTTCGGGCAGACCGTCAGCCGGAGTTTACGCAGATCGATATGGAGCTGTCCTTTGTGGACGTGGACGATGTGATCGATGTAAATGAGCGTCTGCTGCAGCGGATGTTCAAGGATGCGATCGGAGTGGATGTACAGCTTCCCATCCGCCGCATGACCTGGAAGGAAGCAATGGAGCGTTACGGCTCCGACAAGCCGGATCTCCGGTTCGGCATGGAACTGATCGACCTGTCCGATGTGGTTGCAGACTGTGAGTTTGTCGTATTCTCCGGAGCGCTTTCCGCAGGCGGTACGGTACGTGCCATCACGGTACCCGGAATGGGCGGAATGCCCAGAAAGAAGCTGGATGCACTGACTGAGTTCGTAAAGGGCTACGGAATGAAGGGTCTGGCATACATTTCCATTCCTGAAGAAGGGGAAGAGAAATGTTCCTTTGCCAAGTTTATGAAGCCGGAAGAGCTTACGGCGATCAAGGAGAAGGCAGGGGCAAAGCCGGGAGATCTGGTACTGATCCTTGCAGATGCAAAGAAGAAGCTGGTTCTGGAAACCCTTGGGGCACTCCGGTGTCATATGGCAGAACAGATGGGACTCTGCGACAAGGATACCTTCTGTTTTGTATGGATCACCGAGTTCCCGCTGCTTGAGTGGAGCGAGGAGGAAGAGCGCTTCGTAGCCATGCATCATCCCTTTACCATGCCGATGGAAGAGGATCTGGACAAGCTGGAGAGCGATCCGGGTGCGGTTCGCGCAAAGGCTTATGATATCGTATTAAACGGTGTGGAGATCGGCGGTGGTTCCGTCCGTATCCATCAGAATGATATCCAGGAGAAGATGTTCGAAGTGATCGGACTTACCTCCGAGGATGCCAATGAGAAATTCGGCTTCCTGCTGACGGCATTTAAGTACGGTGTACCGCCGCACGCAGGTCTTGCCTACGGTCTGGACCGTCTGCTCATGCTGATGTGCAGATGTGATTCGATCCGTGACGTTATGGCATTCCCGAAGGTGAAGGATGCTTCCGATCTGATGAGCGAAGCTCCGAATGTGGTAGACCCGGTTCAGCTGGAGGAACTCGGGATTCAGCTGATCCCTTCCGGAGAGGAAGAAGAATAAGGAGACTTTATGCAGGCACTTTGGATTGTTTTATTCATAGGAACCGGAATCGGGATCTCTGTTCTGGTCGCGTTCTTCAACCGTCGCTGGGATGCATTTATCCGTGCGCGGGAGGACTATGATGAGGACGTGGACGGCAAGATGACCAAGAAGGAGAAGGCCGAGTTTCAGGCAAGGAAAGAGGCTGAGGCAAAGCTGACCCGGATGCCCTTTACGGATGTGGTAAAGGAACGGCCCCGGCGCTTTGTGGCATGTCTTTTCCTCGGAACGCTGGCTTCCGCTTCACTGGTGATCCGGTATGGCGTAAATACGGCAACCTGGACGCTGCTGGTATTTCTGCTGATCCTGATCCTGATCGCCATGATCGATCTGGATACCATGGAGATTCCCTTCTCCCTGAATCTTACAATCCTGGCGCTGGGAGGTCTTTCCATCCTGACATTTCAGGCGACGGAGCCGTTCAGTCAAATCACGATCGTAAACCGGATCGTCGGAATGCTGCTGATCTCGGTGCCGATGATCCTGATCAATCTGTTCATTTCGGGAGCCTTCGGCGGAGGAGATGTGAAGCTGATGTTTGCTGCCGGTTTCCTGCTTGGATGGAAGATCATTCTGACGGGCTTCTTCCTGGGAGCCATCGTAGGCGGTGCCGTGGGAGTGACCGTAATGGTGCGGAAGAAGAAGGGCGGAAAGGAGCATATTCCCTTCGGACCTTCGCTTTGCATCGGTCTTTACCTGGCGATCATGTTCGGAACGCAGATGGTCGACTGGTATACGGAAATATTAAAGCGTTCCATGGGGCATTAGGGTAAGGTGAAGCGAACCGGAGGAGACGCCTCCGGATCAGATATGGGTGTTAAGCTCAAAATAATATTTGCGGGGTAGTAAGAAATGAGAAAAACATGGAAGATGGGACTGGCCGGAACCGTGCTTGCAGGTGCGTTTGCCCTTTCCTTTCCGCTGAATGCGGAGGCTGCCGTGACATACCGTACGGCCGGGGAACGGGTGACCGGGATCACGACCGGGCTGGAAGCAAAGACGGCGAAAAACGGCTGGTATGAGTCGGGCGGAAAGACGTATTATTACCGGAACGGTGTAAAGAAGACCGGCTGGCAGGAAATCGGCGGAAAATGGTATCATTTCGCCGGAAACGGTGTGATGCATACCGGCTGGAGAGAAATAAAGAATAAGTGGTATTATTTTAATCCGGCAGGCGTTATGTCGACCGGGTGGAAAGAGATCAGCGGAAAATGGTATCTCTTTAACAAGAACGGCGTAATGCGTACCGGCTGGCAGAAGGACAAAGGCAAGTGGTTCTATTTCGATGAGAAGGGTGCCATGGTCACCGGCCAGAAGATGGTTGAGGGCAAGCTTCAGAGCTTTAAGTCCGACGGTGAATGGATCGGGGAGATGAATACCTCCGGCGACGGCTTAAGGACCTTCCAAGGACGGACCTATGATGCAAAAAAAGCCATTGAGTTCGCAGTTTCCCATACGGCTGTCGATGTAAGCAAGGGCCTTTCCAGAACCGAGTGTATTTACGGGTGGCAGTGTGCGGAATTCCTTTCCAACTGCCTGAAACACGGCGGAATGCCGGAATACAGTGATCATGCGACTATTCTGCACGGTCAGCTGGCGGAGGACCCCATGATCCAGGAGATCGTTGTTCCGCTGGAGGACGGTTATATTAAGCTGGAAAATGTAAAGGGCGGCGAGATCGCAGCAGGTGATCCGATCCTGCTTTACTGCCCCCACGAAACAGACGGAAAACCCTTCGTTCACTCCCTTTTCTTCTATGGATGGAGTGAAGACGGATATGCGAAGATCTACTGCCACAACAGTAGAAATGTAGGTGTCGTGAACCGCTGGCCGGCATGCTATGCATGTCATCAGCCCATGACGGAAGCACATGTTATGCATATCCGGGTGAATTCCCCGAAGGAGAACAATACCTATCCGAAGAACACCTGGATGAATATCAACGGTGAGTACTGGCATATTGATTCCAAGGGTGTTAAGCAGACCGGACTTGTGACCATCGACAAGGAGAAGTATTACTTCAACAGCAAGGGTGCCATGCAGACCGGCTGGCAGAAGATCAGCGGAAAGTGGTATTACTTCGAAAGTAACGGAAAGATGGTTTCCGGCTGGAAGAAGATGGGTAACAAATGGTATTATCTGAAGAGCGGTGCCATGAGCACCGGCTGGGAGAAGATCGACGGAAAGTATTATTTCTTCAACGCGGACGGCATCATGCAGACCGGTTGGGAGAAGGTCAGCGGAAAGTGGTACTATCTGGGATCCGACGGAGTCATGATCACCGGTTGGAAGACCGTTGAAGGAAACAGGTATTTCTTCAAAGATGGCGCAATGATTACCGGTTGGAGGACCATCGAAGGAAAGACATACTACTTTACTGCAAACGGTGTCATGAAGACCGGATGGCTCACCTATGGTGGGAAGAAGTACTATCTGAACAGCAAGGGTGCCATGCTGACCGGCTGGTGTACCGTGAACGGAAAGAGGTATTATTTCAATCCGAACGGAAGTATGGAGACCGGCTGGAAGAAAATGAACGGCAGGTATTACTATTTCGGTAAGAACGGCGTCATGCAGACCGGAAATATCAAGATCAACGGAAAGCTTTATAAATTTAACAAAGCAGGCGTTTGCCTGAACAGAAAATGATACAAATTCCCCCGGGTAAGAAACAGGCGGGGGAAAGAAAAGGAGTAAAAGAAATATGGCAGTAGAAAACAAGATCCCCTACAAGATTTATCTCACAGAAGAGGAGATGCCCAAGGCATGGTACAATCTCCGGGCTGACATGAAGGTGAAACCGGCGCCGCTTTTAAATCCCGGAACCGGACAGCCGCTGACAGCTGAGGAACTGACACCGATTTTCTGTGAAGAACTGGTTAAGCAGGAACTGGACAATGATACGGCTTTCATTGAGATCCCGCAGGAGATCCGTGATTTCTATAAGATGTTCCGTCCGTCACCCCTGGTACGTGCATATTGTCTGGAAGAGAAGCTGGATACACCGGCGAAGATCTACTACAAGTTCGAGGGAAATAACACCAGCGGAAGCCACAAGCTGAATTCCGCCATTGCACAGGCTTATTATGCAAAGTAGCAGGGTCTGGAGGGGGTGACCACCGAGACCGGAGCCGGCCAGTGGGGAACCGCACTTTCCATGGCCTGCGCGTATCTGGACCTGGACTGCAAAGTGTATATGGTAAAAGT
>CADBOV010000136.1 GCA_902796385.1 uncultured Lachnospiraceae bacterium | reverse complement strand
TCCCCGTCATCCGTTCTCTGTACCAGTGCCAGAACACGCTGTCCCTTTCCGGTATAGGCTTCGATCCCCTCTTTATTCTCATCCATCTGTTCCTGTGAAAGAAGGAACTCCGGCGCACCGAGACGATAGATCTCATCCCTGATCTGGATCTCGGAATACTTCGTCTTGGAACTGAACGGGGAAATGGCGGTGGCCATGAAGGGCACCGTATCCTTGTAATGATCCTTCAGCGCCACCATGGTGATATTCGCATCCGGGATCGTCTGTACATAACGGGACAGGATCAGCTCCGCCTCATTTTTCTGTTCCTCGGTTCTTCCCGGAGAGGTAAAGACTCCGGTTACGGTCATCACATCATTGGTGATGGTTCCGGTTTTATCCACACAAAGCACATCAACCCTGGCCAGGGTTTCAATACTCTTCATGTCATGTAAAAGCACCTTGTTCTTCGCCAGCTTTGCGGCACTGATGGAAAGCGCGATGGTAAGGAGCAGGTAAAGACCCTCCGGGATCATACCCACAACGGCACCTACCATACCGACAACCGCCTGCGTAAAGGAGACTTTGTTTACGGCGATCGCCTCATAGATCAGACCGCCTCCCACGGGAATGATCACGATACCTGCCACCAGGATGATGATCTCAATATCGCGGATCAGTTCGGATTTTTTCTTCTTAACTTCCTTTGCCTTTGCCGTCAGCTTTGCCGCATAGGAATCCGCACCCACACGGATCAGTTTCGCAACACAGTTTCCGGATACCACAAAGCTTCCGGACATCAGTTCCGCTCCCACCTTCTTTTCAATCTCATCGGATTCTCCCGTCAGAAGTGCTTCATTTGCGGATACTTTTCCGTCCACTACCTCTGCGTCCGCCGGGATCTGTTGTCCCGCCGATAGGAGAAGCAAATCACCCAGCACCAGTTTCTCACTGCTCACCACCTCAACCTTGCCGTTCCGGATCACGGAATATTCCGTCACATCCAGCAGTGACAGGTTATCCAGCACCTTTTTGGAACGGAGCTGCTGAATGATACCGATGATCATATTTGCAATGACAACGGGCATAAAAAGAAGATTCCGATAAGAGCCGGCAATGATCACCAGCACGGCCAAACCGAAAAAGATGGCATTGAAATACGTAAATGTATTCTCGAAAATAATAGAAGCTACGCTTTGAGACGTTTTATCGGGAACGACATTTGCCTTCCCCTCTTTTTCAAGCGCCGCCGCTTCTTCCGGGGACAGTCCCTTCATATTCAGTTCTGCCACATATTTCTCGTCCAATCGTTCTTCCTCTTTACATTAAAATCTATCCGATGACCCGTCAGAAATCCGACTCCTGACCGGTCCTTGTTTCTGCTCCGGAAGGGATCAGCTCCTCATCCAGCCTCGGGACCATGAGCTCCCCGTTACAACGGACCTCGAAGGAATCCGTTCCGATGGTCACATCCATTCTCACTGCAGGTTCAAAAAAGCCTGCCGAAAAAAGGATCTTCCCGGTTGCGCCCACATTTCCCGTCATGGTATCCACTTCGGTCTCCCAGGTTACCGGTGACGGGCCGCCCGCCACATCCACGGTGGTTTTCCCTTCATAGGTCCGAACGATTCCGTAGTCGATCTCATCACCCGTAAATCCCTTCACCTGAAACCGGACCTCACCGTCCTGCAGCCGGTGAACATAGACCGGTATGGTAATGCATTCATTCCACCCATAGCTGCTCTTTATCGCCTGGGGCTTCTGCCTTACGGTAATCGAATAATCAAGGATGCCGTGATCCAGTTCCGCCGAAGGCAGTACTTCTCCCTCATACTCATAGGTTCCCTGGATCGTGTAATAGGCTCCCTCCGTATTCGCGATCACGCAGCTGCCGGCGAACGAGTTCGCACTCTGATCCACCTTCCACAGCGCAAAATTCTCGGTCCTATGGGTCGGGATCCCGTTATTAACCTCATCCCGGATCAGCGGCATAAGACCGTCGATCTTCACCTTCACCGTCTCCCGACCGGGTTCGGACCATTTCGTATCCGTAAGCTCCCAGCCGAAGGGGAACTTATTTCTTCCCTTCACTTCCAGACAGAGTCTGTGCTCCAGCACATCATTGGAAAGCAGTACATCATACTTTGCTTCAAATGTATAGAGCCCGGAGGATTCCGTCATGTTCAAGGTACGGATCTCCATTTCGGTGAAGTTCTTTCCGTTGAAGGTACAGCCCAGATCCTTGAAGGAGGACCGCAGCTTCTCTCCGCCGGAAAGAAATGAATTCCGGGTCAGAATAAGAATCAAAAAATAGAACCCTGTAAGTATCAGCAGCGCTGCCGGAACGAACAGGATCTTTATCATCTTCTTTCGGTCCTTTTTCTTCTCCTTCTCCTGCTCCCCGGAAGGCGCAAACTCCGGAGCCGTAAACACATATTCAATCTTCGGAATGTCGGACACGGGAGGTTCTTCCGGCTTTTGCACCGGCGCCTTTCCCGCACCGTACTGTGGAAGCTCAAAGTTCTGATCCGCGTTACAGACCGGACACCGGTCAAGGGTTTCATCTATCTTATTTCCGCAGACCAGACACTCCTTCATCTTCTCCTCCGAACAGGCGTTTTGACCGCACAGGCGCATGGTCGTGGCCTTTTGACCCTGTCTGACGATACGCAGCGCGCACTTTGCGATCTTTTGACCCTATCATCATACCACAAAACAGCGGTAAAT
>CADBOV010000135.1 GCA_902796385.1 uncultured Lachnospiraceae bacterium | reverse complement strand
TCGGACGTCTGGGCCGTATCCTTGGACCGAAGGGTCTTATGCCGAACCCGAAGGCAGGTACCGTTTCTATGGACGTAACGAAGACTGTCCAGGAAATCAAAGCCGGTAAAGTCGAGTATCGTCTTGATAAGTCCAATATTATCCATGTTCCGATCGGAAAGGCTTCCTTCACAGTAGAGAAGCTTGCCGAAAACCTTCAGGCACTGATGGGAGCGGTCACAAAGGCAAGACCGAGCACCCTGAAGGGCCAGTATCTGAGGAGTGTTGTCATTGCTCCGACGATGGGTCCCGGTGTCAAGATCAACCCGATTAAGTTCCAGTAAAAACTATACTTTTTTGAGCATAAAATTGAGCATATAAAAGACTTGCCGGTGCCGAAAGATAAGGTACCGGCATTTTTTCAAGGAGTAGACAACGTGGGATCAGAATTGATCGAGGCATATAAGAAAACCAGAACAGAGTACAAGACGGCGTTCTATTATACATTTATCATATCTTTGTTGATTCATTTCTATAAATTTACAAATACGCTTCCCAATCGGGACTCCGTCCTGAATTTTTATTCTGATCAGAACATGCTGCGATCCGGAAGATGGGCTCTTTCGCCTGCTTGCGGGATCAGCTCTTATTATGACCTGCCCTGGGTAAATGGAATCATATCCTGCCTGTTTATCGCTCTCACAGCAGTGATCATCATAAAGATTTTCAGAATAACAAATCCGGTTCTGATCGTCCTGACGGGAGGACTTCTTGCTGCTTCTCCGGCAACCAGCGAAACATTTTTTTATCTGTTTACGGCAGATGGATATATGATAGCGATGTTTTTAGCTGCGCTTGCCGTATGTTTAACGACGATAGAGAAAAAGAAGAAACGATATACAATTGCGGGTATACTGTGTGTCTGTGTTTCCTGTGGAATATATCAGGCGTATGTATCCTTTTCGCTTTTATTGACGATCTGCTGTCTGATCGATTACCTTCTTTGTAATGGATATCAGAAACAGGAGTATTACAGATGGATCCTGAGACAGGTGGTGGTATATGTTGCTGCCCTGATCTGTTATTACCTGATCTGGAAAGCGTGCATGTTCTTCACGGGAACAGCGGCAACAAGCTACATGGGTATCTCCAGTGTGGGAAAAATCGACTTAAGATTGATGGCGGATTCCCTGAAGAGTGCTGTAAGGACGGTCCTGCTGTATTTCGTTCAATGGAACTTTTTTAAAAGTGGAATTACTTTGTATGCTTTTTTGGACACACTTCTTTTTCTGGCCCTTGGGGTGGAAACGATCTGTGTCTGCATAAAAACAGGTCTGTTTAAAAGAAAATGGTCTGTCATCCTGCTCGCTCTTTGCGTTCTTGCCATAATTCCCGCCGCGTGTATGTGGAAGTTCACGGTAAGCGAAAATATGGACTACCGCCCGATGATGCTTCAGGGTCTGACGGTTCTGTTCATTCTTACAGGGGTGATTTTTGAAAAATGGGGCAGAAGCATCAGCAGGAACGCGATCGGAATATTGCTGGCCCTCATTATATTCAATAACGCATTGATGGCAAATATCAGCTATTTTTATCTGAATCTCTGTAATGAGCGCACGTATGCGGAAGGTCTGGAAATGACGATGGAGATTCATGATATGGAGGATGAATATTCTTTTAATACGATCGCATTCGTCGGGAACCGCCTGGAAGAGGTCATGCAGCAGAACATAAAGAGTAATTCCAATCCTCCGATAATCAGTGACAGGAATCATATTTTAAACGGATTATTAACAACGACACTGCTTTATGACCCGGAACATACTATGAAATACATAAAAGAGATTTTCGGAGTGCATTATAAAACGCTGAATAAGGAAAGCAGAAATGCTTATCTTGAAATGGAAGAGGTCAAAGAAATGGGATGTTGGCCGGAAGCAGGTTCCTTAAAAGTGATTGAGGATACATTGATCATTAAACTATCTGATGAGAAGGAATAGGTGAGTCATGGGGACGGTTCTCACTGACTCATTCCAGATGAGTCAGTGAGAACCGTCCCCATGACTCATTTTCTAATCTTCTTTTAATCTGCCTTAAAAGACCTTTTTATTTTTGACGTGTATTATCTGTACTATCAAATCAAACAGACCACAGATCAAAAATAGAAAGGACGGTCACGATCATGGAAATTATGGAAAAGGTAGAACAGCTCAGAGAAAAGGCAGGCATCTCCTACGAGGAGGCAAAGGCAGTACTGGAAGAGGCAGGCGGAGATCTGTTGGAGGCCGCGATCCTGTTGGAAAAACGGGGCAAGATCAGAAAGCCCGAGACCGAATTGATCCAGAGTTCCGATATTCCGGCAGAAGAGACAGAGGACGGGACCTTCCGGAAAAATGCAGGTGAAGCTGCCGAAAAAAGAGCGGAACAGGCGGCAAAAGCGAAGGGGAAGGTGAAGGAGACCGTGAAGAGGTTCATTGAGGTCATAAAGAACAACACCTTCTGCGTGAGCAGAAAAGAAGAAACCCTGTTCCTGATGCCGGTCTGGGCACTGGTGTTGACGCTTCTGTTTGCATGGAGGGCAGTCGTTCCGGTCATGGTAATTGCACTGTTCTTCGGAATCCGGTATTCCTTCACCGGAAAAGACGATCTTACCAATGCAAACGAGTTCATGGATAAAGCCGGAGCCGTGGCAGAAGATATCAGCGAAAAGTTTAAAACAGCATAACTCCCCAAAACCATAGTTCTCCCCAATACCGTACTTCCCCAGGAAGTAGATCCGGAATACCCGCAGGATACCCGAAAAGATATCCCGCGGGTGTTCTGCGTCCTGCCTGCTATTCCCTGTCAGGTGTATAACGAGTTGATTTGTCATTCATCCTGATGTATGATGAAGCTATTCGGGAATACCGGCAGGGTATTCTCATGGATCCGGGGGGTGTGATATTGAAAGTGATCAATGTACTGAAAAAGAAGCGGGAATACATGCTGCTGCTGATCCTGGCAGTGTTTTGTATTCTGTTATGCATTCGTTATCCTGCAATTCTGCGTCCGAACAGTCTTTTTGATCTTCTGCGCAGCGGTTCCGTTTTCGGGATCATGGCCTTTGGGATGCTTCCGGTCATGATCACGGGAGGGATCGATCTGTCGGTTTCTTCGACGATCTGCCTTGGAGCGGTGCTTCAGGCGTGCTATTTACGGGAAACCTCACACGACAGTATATTGCTGGTTTTTCTGATCTGCATTGCGGCAGGCGCGGCTGTAGGAATGATCAACGGAATTCTGATCACAAAGCTGCAGATCCCTTCTTTTGCGGCAACGCTTACCACGCAGGCCATCACATTTTCGGCAGTCCGGCTTGCATTCAAGGGCGAGAGACTGTCGGATCTGTCTCACAAACTGGTAAAATTCGGTGATTTTAAACTGATTCGTATACCGATGGAAAAGGGGTCCACAGGTTTATATATCCAGATCCTGATATTGATCATTCTGGGAGCGGTTACCTGGTTCATTCTGAGAAAAACTCCGGCCGGCCGCGGTATCTGCAAAATCGGCAGCGAAGCTGTGACTGAAGGACAAACCGGCTGGCGCGCGGCGAAATTCCGGATCTTTGCGTATGTTTATTGCGGAGTCCTGGCGGGGATCGCTTCTGTCATGTCTGTCAGCATGGTAAATGAAGTGGATCCGGGCAGCTTCGCCGGGTTCGAAATGATCGTCCTCACCATTCTTTTCATCGGTGGAGCCAGTGCTTATGGCGGAGCCGGAACGGTCTTCGGTACATCTCTGGCAATTCTTCTCTGGGCTGTTCTCCGGAATGTTCTGCTTCTGCTTCCCGGCTCCAGATACTTACCCCAGGTCATTTGGGGGATGATCCTGCTTCTGGTCATTGTGCTGGACGTACGCGCGCATACCCAAAAAGCGGCAGCCGAAGATGTACAGGAAGACGCTGCCGCAGAAGCGGAGAAAACAGTAGCTGTTGAAATGCAGGAGACTGCCGGCAGTGAAGAGCAGAGGGAGGAGGAAAAAGGATGAACATTATAAAAAAGATCCGGGACCGGCATCAGAATGAACTGATCCTCCTTTTGGTTTTCCTGGTACTGCTTGAAGTCACGATGGCCCTGATCCCGGATCATACTCAAAGATGGAGCGTCATCGGCACGATCATGGAACAGATGCCGGAGCTTGGGTTCATGGCTCTTGCCATGCTGGTACCGGTTCTTGCCGGCGGGGTAAATCTTTCCATTACGACAGGCGCGGCATTTTCTGCCATTATCGCTGCGAAATTCATGTATCTGCCATGGGGGCAGAAACATGCGTCGCTTGCGGCGATCATTGGAGCTTTCCTGCTGATCGGGATCTCTGCCGCGACCGGTCTGCTCAACGGGTACCTGATCGGATATCTGGGGATTCCCGCCATGCTTTCGACATTGACCACCGGGATGATCTTTGAGGGTCTTGGCCTGGTCATGACAGAGGGAACCTCTGTCGGAATACGGCAGACACAGTTCATGGATCTGGCCTCCGGAAAAATAGGACCGGTTCCTTTTTCGCTGATTTTTTATATTCTGGCAGTTCTATTCGTTACGTACCTGCTGGAAAGAAGCGGGTGGGGAACACAGGTCCATCAAATCGGAAACAACAAGGAAGCAGCAGTTCTTTCTGGTGCTGACGCGGCAAAGACTATTTTGTTTGTGTATGTCTTTTCCGGTGTGATGTACGGATTTTCCGGCATGCTGATCAGCGCCCGCTACTGCTCCGCAAAGGCTGATTACGGGGCTTCTTACCTGTTGATGGCCCTTACCGCAGTTGTTATGGGCGGTACGGGTTTCTATGGCGAACGAGGAACGGTGGGAGGCACGATCCTGGCCGTCCTGATCCTGAAATTCCTGTCCGGCGGTCTCGGGACGGCCTGCCAGTGGGATAAGAATGTGATCAATATATTGTGCGGCGGCATTCTGATATTTGTTCTTGCGCTTCATTACGAGAAACGAAAGAAGATTGCCGCGCTGCGGAAGAGAAGAAGAAACCGCCGCGGGAGACTGTCATGAGAAAACTGTATGAGTATCAGACAGTCCAGAAATACCTGATCCGGTATTATGAGAATTACGGGAGTTATGCGTCTGTGGGTGAAATTCTTCCCGCGATAACGGAATATCAAATAATGCAAGAAAAAGCAGGGGTGGAAAATCCGCCCCTGTCATTGTTGAAGGTCCTTTATTCTTTGATTCCGTCTACAACAGCGATTCCTGCGCTGCAGCCGAGACGGTTTGCGCCTGCTTCGATCATGGAAAGCGCCTCTTCGAGGTTGTGGATGCCGCCGGAAGCTTTTACGCCCATGTCCGGTCCGACTGTCT
>CADBOV010000134.1 GCA_902796385.1 uncultured Lachnospiraceae bacterium | reverse complement strand
CGTTCACATGGATTTTTCTTTTTGCACTGACCGCAAACAGTTCGCACATGGCATCCTCCTTTCCGTCCATTCACGCAAGACACCGGCTCTACCCTGCGGAGCGTTCCCTCTTCTTTAGCCCCACCGACAGTTCCTTCAGATACTCTTTTTCTTCAGGCGGAAGAACCTCCTCTGCCAGATGGATCAGATCCCTGGCCCATGCATGAACTCTTTTTCCGGAATAAATGATCGCATTCTCGCCCTGGATCTCCGTCCGGAAGACCGCCTCTTCCACATCGATCAGGTGTCCGGAAAGAAGCTTCTCCACTCGGAGCAGATTCTTTTCACTGTACAGAAGTCCTTTCAGCAACGCCGCATATCCCAGCGCCTTCCGGATCGGAACGCTGTCCGCCACCCGGACCTCCAGATACCTCTTTAACCGGATATGATGGAAAAACATGGAAAGTAAATGTTCCACCACCGCCTTCTGCCGTTCCGGCTGGTCCGAAAGTTCCGACAGGGAAAGAATCTCCGGCAGGGTTTTCTCCCCCGCATAGGTTGTCTCACCCAAATCCGTCAGGACCGCAAGCGGCCGGCTGAGCAGCAGATCCGCATAGGTGTCATACCCGAACTTTCCGTGGAATGCACCCGGGAAGAAACCCGTCCGGTCCGGATCCAGGTCCTCCCAGATCTGTGTACGGAGAAGGTGTTTTCCCTTTCGTTCCGTCAGCCTGCTGTCCGGATATGATTTATTTTCCATGATCTGCATAAGCACCGGTGAAAGGATCGTAAGGATTCGCAGTTTCCTTACCATATCCTTCTCCGAAGAATAATCCAGTGAAACCTGAGCCGAAGCCGAAGCCCGCATCATATGTACGCCGAAGCGGCCGGTTCCCCTGAAATACCGGTCCATAAAATAATATCGGTTCTTCGGTATCAGCGGAAGTTCCGTCGGATGAATCCTGCCGGATTCCACGGCAGGGTGAACTCCCTTCGTTACCATCCGGTATCCCAGTCTGCCAAGCAGCGGATCCCACACAGTACGGAATCCCTCATAGATCCCCTCTATCTTTGAAAGCGAAGAAAAGGGGGCGATGCTGATCTCAAACTGGCAGGAGGGCTCGATGCTGATGGTATGATCTCCCGCATCATACCCGACAACATGACCTTCCGCCGTAACCGGCTCTGCTCCCAGTTTTTCCCCGGTTTCCCGGATCAGTTCTGACAGAACCTCAAACTCAATCCCTTCCTCCATCTCATTCAGTATGAAATGTTCGAGTTCGAGCCCAAGCCGGTGCTCTTCCGTCTCGCCGGCCCGTATGAAATTTGCTACGATCTCTCTGTCTGTCATATATCCTCTCCCGATAACAGCTTCGTTATCTTTCCTGTATCCTTGTTCCGATACCGCCGTTTCCTCACCCTGTTTTTCTGTGTCGTGTCACCCTGCTGTAGGAGAATGTTTCCAGGAACCTTTTTGCGCGTTCCGTCTTCGGAGCCCGGAAGAAGGAATCCCCTTTTCCTTCTTCAACGATCCCGCCCTGATCCAGAAAGATCACACGGTCTGCGATAGCCTCGGCGAAGGAAATCTCATGTGTCACGATCACCATGGTCCTTCCCTGCTCTGCCAGTTGAAGAAGAACATCAAGAACCTCTCGGATCATTTCCGGATCCAGCGCGGCCGTCACCTCATCAAAAAGCATTACCTCCGGATGCATCGCAAGCGCCCTGACGATCGCCACACGCTGACGCTGTCCCCCCGACAGCTGTCTCGGATATGCAGAGGCTTTTTCCTCCAGCCCGACTCTCTTCAGAAGTGCCAGTGCTTCCTCACGGACTTCCTCTTTTCCTCTCTTCTGTACCTTCACCGGCGCCAGCATTACATTTTGCAGAATGGTCTTATGCGGGAACAGCTCATAGCTCTGGAAGACCATTCCCACCTTCTGCCTTATTTCGGAAAGGGTCTCCTCTTTTCTTTTCCCGTCCTGTTCTTTCCCGTGGAACGCCCCCTTCTTCCCCTGCCTGTTCACCTGCATTCCCCGGAACAGAACCGAACCTTCCTGAATCTCTTCCAATCCGTTCATGCAGCGAAGCAGAGTACTCTTCCCGCAGCCGGAGGGTCCGAGGATCACAACAACCTCTCCCTCATTTACGGAAAGTGAGACATCATCCAGAATGACATTTTCCCCATATGCTTTTTTCAAATGCTCCACACGGAGAACTTCCTTTTCCCTGCTCATGCCATACTCCATTTCTTTTCCAAATGCTTCGCCAGAAGACTGATCGGCCAGCAAGCCAGAAAATACAGTAAAAATACAGCCACATATACACCAAATGCAGCATTCGGCGAACTGGTCCTGTTTGCCTCAATGATCTGCTGTCCGACCTTCAGCACCTCAACCACTCCGATCATCATGACCAGACTTGTGGTTTTGATCATTCGCGTGATCAGATTGATGGAAAGCGGCACCAGTCTTCTGAGTGTCTGTGGGATCACGATCAGAAAATAAGTCTGACTGCCGGTAAATCCCAATGCTGCCGCACTTTCATACTGATGCTTCGGAATGCTGATCAGCGCGCCTCTTGTCAGGTCCGCCATTTCAGCGGTTCCCCAGAAACTGAATACGATCACGGCCGAAAGCTCCGCGTCGATATCCCATCCGAACAGGCGGGTGGATCCGAAGAACACGATAAACAGCAGTACCATCTGCGGCATAAATCTCACGATTTCCAGATAACCACGTGTAAGGATCCGGAGGACGGGATTCTTCTTCGTCATCAGTACCCCCACCAGAACCCCCAGCAAAAGACTGATCCCCACAGCGATCAGACTGATCCGGAGGGATACCCAGAGTCCCTGCAGCAGCCGCTGTCCGTTCGTTCCCTTGAAGAGGACATCAATTCCCAAATTGTGCATGACGTACCCTCCTTTCCAGATAGTTACCGAGGAAGGATACCGGAAGCAGAATGATCAGATAAAAGATCACCAGCAGTGTCAGGCACTCCGTGGTCTTATAGTAAAGACCGATCAGATCCTTCGCCGTGAACATCAGGTCCATCAGGCTGATGGCCGAAAAGACGCTTGTCTCCTTCAGAAGAAAGATCACATTTGCCGTAAAGCCCGGTATACTGACGGAAACAGCCTCCGGGAGAACGACCAGCCGAAAGGTCTGCCATCGGTTCATTCCCAGGGAAAAGGCGCTTTCCACCTGTGTTTTCTCTACGGTTTCCAGACCACTGCGGAAGGTCTCCGCCATATAGGCTCCTCCCAGCAGGGCAAGTCCCAGGATCCCGCAGAATTCCGCACTCAGCTTAATCCCCAGCTTCGGGAGTCCGAAGTAAAGGAAGAAGAGCTGCACCAGAAGCGGTGTATTCCGGAAAAGCTCGATATACATTCCCGCAAGAACACGGAGAACGGGAATCCTGTAGTACCGGATCATCGCCGTGATGAGTCCGATCACAAAGGAAAGCAGTATCCCGATCCACCCGATATGCACGGTCAGTACAAGTGCTTTTCCGAACAGCGGAAGATAATCCATCATCACATCCAGATTCATACTCTCCGCCTGTCAACCTTTCTTGACAGAAGCATTCCCAGCCATTGAAGGATCTGCATCAAAAGTACCAGAACCACTACGGTAATGATCATCACCCTGGTTTCATAACGATAATATCCATACCGTATGGCGATATCTCCGAGGCCTCCGCCTCCGACCACACCTGCCATTGCCGAGTAACCCAGGATCGTGCCGAGCGCGATGGTGATCCCAACAAGGAGGGATGTCCTGGCTTCTGCCAGCATCACCTTCCAAACGATGGTAAAGTCCCCTGCACCCAGACTGACTGCCGCTTCGATCACTCCCCGGTCCACTTCCTTAAGTGAATTCTCAACCATCCGTGCGATCAGCGGCGCTGCTGCAATGGTCAGCGGAACGATGGTTGCCGTTGTTCCGTAACTCTTACCGACAACCAGCTTCGTCAGCGGCTGGATCAGGATCAGCAGGATCAGGAACGGAACACTTCTTGTCACATTTATGATCAGATCCAGGATCCGGTAGATAACCGGATGCGGATTGATCCCGTCTTTATTTGTTACTGTAAGCAGGACGCCGAGAGGCAGTCCGATCAGATACCCGAGTGCAGTCGAGATCAGCACCATCCGGAGCGTGTCCAGGGTTCCCTGTGTCAGCAATGGCCATATATCAGCTAACTGCATATTGCACCTCCTCAAGCTGTTCCGCTTCCTGCAGAAGCAGGAGCCGTCTCGCTGCTTTGGATCCCGGGTTCTCAAAAACTTCCTTTACCACGCCGGTCTCGGCCACGCTTCCGTGGTCAAGCACCGCAACACGGTCGCAGATTTCCGTGATCACGCGCATTTCATGTGTAATGATCACTATGGAAATGTGGTACTCCCGGTTGACTCTCTGAAGCAGATCCAGGATCGTCCGGGTGGTCTGCGGATCCAGCGCACTGGTCGCCTCATCACAGAGAATGATCTTCGGATGGGATGCCAGTGCTCTTGCGATCGCCACTCTTTGCTGCTGTCCTCCGGACAGTTGGACCGGATAGGCTTTTGCCTTATCCTCAAGTCCTACCGTCCGAAGGTATTCCAATGCCTGTTTTCTCGCCTCTTTCTTACGAACCCCGGCGATCTCCAACGGGAAGCAGACATTGTCCAGCACATTTCTTTGTGACAGCAGATTGAACTGCTGGAAGACCATCGCTATGTTCTGCCGCTCAAGCCGGAGTTCCCGTTCGGAAAGAGATGAGATCTCTCTTCCTTCAATCCGGATCTGTCCGGATTCCGGTCGTTCCAGAAGATTGATGCAACGAACCAGCGTGCTCTTCCCTGCTCCGGAAAGACCGATCACGCCGAAGATCTCGCCTTCCTCTACGGATAGACTGACCTTCTTTAAAGCCTGAACCGAGCCGTTTTTACCGGAGTATGTCTTATTCACTTCTTCCAGTTCAATCACTGCCATAGTTTCCTCCACTGTACCCGGAATAACCTGTTTAGTTAAACGGGATTACCGCTCCGTCGTACTTATCGTTGATAAACTGACGGATCTCTTCTGACTCCAGTACCTTTACAAGTGCCTGAATCTTCTCACTGTTTTCATTTCCGGATTTTACTCCGATGATGTTTACGTAGGTCTTTGCAGCCTCGGAATCCGATTTCTCAAATGCGATGGCATCCTTTCCTACGGAAAGTCCGGCCTCAAGCGCATAGTTACCGTTCAGTACCACCAGTGCCACCTCATCCTTTACGCGGGATACCTGTGCAGCCTCAAGTTCCTGAATCTTAATATTCTTCGGATTGTCCTCAATATCCAGAACGGTTGCGGTAAGACCTGCACCATCCTTCAGTTTGATCACACCGTTTGCCTGCAGAAGAAGAAGTGCTCTTGCTTCATTTGTTGTATCATTCGGAACTGCGATGGTATCGCCGTCGGCAAGCTCGTCCAGTGAGGACTTTGTTCCCGGATAGATTCCGAAGGGCTCATAGTGGATGCCGCCTGCATTTACAATGTTTGTGTTGTTCTCTTTGTTAAAATCATCCAGATACGGTACGTGCTGGAAATAGTTTGCGTCAATCTCTCCGCTTTCTACTACGAGGTTCGGCTGAACATAATCTTCAAACTCGGTCACTTCCAGATCCCATCCTTCTGCCTTCAGAAGCTCCTTTGCCTTTGCAAGGATCTCCGCATGAGGTGTCGGGGATGCTGCTACCGTGATGGTTCCTTTTGACTCTGCCGGTGTTTCGCTCTCTTCGGACTTTTCCGTCGTATCGGCTTCTTCCTTATTCTCCGGAGCCACGCCACCTTCGATGACCAGTGTATCCTCAAACTCCTTACCGTATGTATCTACCAGGGTTGCCTCATAGTCTGCGTGGAAGAATTTCTCATTTCCAAGCGTCTTTATCTCTTCGTTGATCCAGTTCAGAAGTGTTTCATTTCCCTTTGTTACTGCAGGAGCAATCGTGTCCTGACTTCCGAGGGAATCGATGCCTACCGTGTAGCCCTGGTTCTCTTTTGCAAATGCAATGACCTCTGTGTTGTCATTTGCCCATGCAACGCCGGTTCCGTTTTCAAATGCGCTCTTTGCTGCCGCATATGTATCGAACTTCTGCAGCTTGATGGCGGAGTTGTTCTTCTCCAGATAGGTTTCAGCCGTTGTTCCGGAAATAACGATGATCTGCTCATCTTCCTTTACCTCGCTGAGGTCCTTGATCACATGATCATCATGGGATACAACGCCGAGTGCCACATTCATGTACGGAAGTGCGAAATCAACTTCCTCTGCACGCTCCGGTGTTACCGTGAAGTTTGCAAGTACGATATCTACCTTTCCGGTCTTCAGATATTCGATCCGGCTTGCCGCCTCTGTGGATACGTAATTGATCTTAACGCCCAGGTCCTTTCCGAGACGCTCTGCCAGGTATACGTCGTACCCCTGATAGGTTCCGTTCTCATCCACATATCCAAACGGTGACTTGTCGGAGAAGACTCCGATATTTACGGTGCCGGACGACTTGATCTCATCCAGTGTTCTGTATATGGCTTTACTTTCCTCGCCCTTCTCGGTGCCCTTTGCTGCTGCTGTGGAATTATTGTTTGATCCGCACGCGGTAAGCAGTCCCAGGGATGCAATGGCTGTCAGCCCGAAAGCTGTCAGTCTCTTCAGTAAACTCTTTTTATTCTTCTGTACTTTCTTCATTTTAATTCCTTCTTTCTATCATTTTGGCTTTCGCCTGTGTTTGTTTCTCAGTTTGTTTCTTAATTCCTCCGGGTTACAACATCGCCGCTCCTGCGGCATTCGCATAGCCATCATGATATTTTTCATAACCGTATCCTTCCTTTCTTTTCTTTCCGGAGACTTGGCTCCTGTTTTGCTGTGACTGTTTTTCCAAACCCTATCTTCCGGTTCGCACCATCCTTTCGGATCTGCCGGTTTGCACCATCCTTTCGGATCTGCCGGTTTGCGATACCGATTGGGGGAAAAAAAACCGGGGTCCCTCAGGATCCCGGTCGCAGTCACACAGTTCAGTACAACAGATTCAGCGCACGGCAAAGTGCCGCATCACCGCTGTCTCGACCGGGTCGGGAATCCTGCAGCATGCAACCGCACATCATACATTTACATGTTGTTCTATAAATGTTTTTCATTTCCGTGCACTCCTTTCTTCTGTAGTACGGGTTGAAGTATACACCCATTCACCTATCGTGTCAATAGGTTTTTATATTTTTTTCTTGAATCACCTATTCACCCTATGATAAAGTAGGTAATGAAGGAAAGGGGGAACCATGTATGATCTCAACAAGAGGACGTTATGCGCTCCGTGTTATGATCGATCTGGCGGAGCAGAAAAATGACAGTTATATTCCTTTAAAGGATATTGCCGAACGGCAGGGGATATCGAAAAAATATCTGGAAATCATTGTGAAGGGGCTGGTGGAAGGCGGTCTTCTTACCGGTGTCAGCGGAAAAGGCGGCGGCTATAAGCTCTGCCGGAAACCGAAGGAATACTCCGTCGGCGAGATCCTGGAACTGATGGAAGGGACACTCGCTTCCGTGGCATGCCTGGAGGATCCGAACTATGAATGTCCACGCATGGACCGCTGCCAGACACTCCCCATGTGGACGGAATTTGATCAGATGGTACATGACTTCTTCTATAAGAAGACACTTGCAGATCTTCTGAAGAAGCCGTCTGCCCGCAGGAAGAAATAAAATATACCGGATAAAGTATAAGACGGTTTCCTGTCGTCATAACCACGACCGGAAACCGTCTTTATTTTATTCATATCTTTCCTTACTCGGATCTGTAATCCGGATAGATCTTCCGGTCCATCCGGCTCTCGAACTCTTCCAGAGGAAGAGGCCGGTCGAAGAAATATCCCTGGGCAATATTACAGTGGTTCTCATGCAAAACATCCAGCTGATTGATCGTCTCCACGCCCTCGATCACGATCTCCAGACCGATATCCTGCGCCAGAGAGATAACATGCTTAAACATCAGGTTTGTGATGCTTTCTTTATCTTCATTGTCCTTCGGAACAAAACTCTTATCCACCTTCAGTACATTCCAGGGGATGTCACGGATCAGATTCAGGGAAGAATAACCCATTCCGAAATCATCTACCGCAGTCCAGATTCCCTCTGACTGAAGCCCGCTTACAACACGCTTCAGATCCCGGAACATAACATCCGTTGTTGTCTCGGTCAACTCGATCTCGATATACTCATGCGGAACCTCATTCCGGTCAACCACGGAAATAATATGATCCAGCAGATCCACATCCAACAGATGCTTTCTTGAGAAGTTTACGGAAACACGGACCACTTCTCGCCCCTCATTCAGCCATCTCCGGATATCCCTGCATACATGCTCCAGCATATAAAAATCCAGATCACAGATCTCGGTATTGATCTCAAGTACCGGGATAAACTCCGCAGGCGGAACGATCTTACCCTTCTTCAGCCAGCGGCAGAGAGCCTCTGCTCCGCAAAGCGCTCCGGTTTCAATATCCACCTTCGGCTGATAGTAAACCTGAAACTCCTCCTGCTCCAAAGCCGTCTGAAAATCCGCCTGGATACGCTTTACATGGTCCTTTTCATGCTTCATTCTGTCATCATAGATCACTATGGTGCTTTCCGCCTGACGCTTTGCAGTGGCACTGGCAAGCATGATCTTATCCATAACATCTCCCTGGTTCTTCATCATGAACGGATCCGGTATCATGTAAACACCCGTTGCCGCCGTGACCCAGACACGCTTCTCTCCCTTTTCATCGTAAGGAACAGGCACACCGGAAAGAATTTCAAATACCTTTCTTTTTACCGACCGGTCGAAGATTCCAACAAACTTATCTCCTCCCAGCCGGACGATGATTCCGGTATCTCCGATCACCTCTTCCAGCATATGGTAGAATTGATGGAGTACAATATCACCGTTCCGCCGGCCGATCTCCTGATTCACCATGGTGAAATTATGCAGATCAAAATGAAATGCAACCTTTCCGCCCAGCCGGTTTTCCACATTTGCTACCCCGAGATAGCGATCAAAGGCACGGAAATTCCGGAACCCTGCCGCATCGGAAAAACCATATTCCTCCATCATACGAAGCAGCCGCCGACGGCTGACAAACCCTACAATGAGCTGAAGCAGATTACTCAACTGATCCAGTTCTTCCTTACTCCGCTCCGGATCATTTTCTTCCGCATAGAGCGTCCCTTTGATAACCGCCTTGGTCCTCGATTCGAAACGGCTCCTGACCAAAACCTTGGCCGCCTTTCCATTATCTATATCACAATAGTATTCACCCTCGCCTCTCTGTTCCATCGTAGGCGTACGGTAAAACTCCGTATCTCCTTTCGCGAGACGATAATACTGACTGATTTCACGGATCAGCGTCAAATAAGTCTCCCGGTCAAACGGTTCCTCATGTGTGACCTTGATCATACGCCCTATGAATTCATTATATTTCTGCGTTGTACCCTTACCCATAAGCTTCTCCCTGCTCGAATCCATCTGCCCGGGCAATCCGGGACAAAGGATTAAATCGCATAACTATCTAAAGTATAACATATTATACAGTGAATTTATAGGCAAATCTTACTCTTTTTGTATCGTTTCTTTACACACCCTGCGCACACCTTGCACACGCCCTGCGCACAACCTGTCACAAAATCACCGGCATACTATCGCGTTTTTTTTAGAGGTGTGGTAATATTAATCTGTATTTGTATTAAGCAGTTTCAGAAAGGACGCAATGCTATGAAAAAGGCGGAAATGCCGAAAAAAAAGGGAAAACTACTCCTTCAGATAGGTTTGATCTTTACCTCTTTTTTTGTGCTGATCAGCATCCTTAATTCCATCTTTTTCATCAGGAATACACGTTCCACCTATTTCGGATCAAAAGAGGAACTCCTGACCCGGTTCCTTCTCCGGGAAGAAGAAACACTCAGAAAGATCGGTGAATTCACATGGTTTCTTGATTACTGGGAAGCGCATCCGGATCGTTTATACATGATGTCCGACTTAGCCGATTACAACCTTATCGAAGAAGAAAACATAACAATCACGGATGAAACAGTCAAGCTCACCCGGGAACAACTCGATGCTTTGGCTCCCGATGTACAGGAAGCTCTTGCCCGGATAACCTATCAGTCCTTTTCCTGGGAAATGAATCTGATGCAGTGGCAGCTGGACACCGAAAAATTATTCTGTATCGATACCCGGAAACCCGATACCGGTTTTGTTTATGTCCGGACTCAACTGGACAATGACACAATGAATGAAATTTCATCCGGTGACATGTCCGGTTTGATCTCAATCGGAGAAACGATTGACACTTCCTCCTTTTCCTCCATAAAGGTCATGAATAAGACCACCTATTCGAAGGACTCTAAAGAGGTTTATTACGAACGGTATGACGATTCTGAAAACGACGCATACTATTATTACGGATTCCGTCCGGTCATTGTTGACGGCAAAGTCCGGTGTGTGATCGCCATACAGCACGATTGGAGCGACTTCCATTCAGATCTGTCAAAGCATTTCGTGATCACCGTGATTGGTTCTGTCCTGACCATCATGTTGATCGGTGGTATTCTCCTGTTTTTTATTAACCGGACTGCGATCCGTCCCGTGGAGAAAATTCAGAATGGTATGCAGCATTATATGCAGCATAAGGACAGTTCCCTCGTTGCCAAGGATATGGAAACGATCCATTACAATAACGAGTTCGGTGCTTTGGCCGAAAACCTGACCTTACTTGCCCGGGAGATCGACCGATATACCGAGGAAAATATGAAGCTGACCGGGGAAAAAGAACGAGTTGCAACGGAGCTTTCTCTTGCCGCCGGTATCCAGCAGGGATCACTTTCCACAACCTTCCCCGTGGAAAAAGATTTTGAATTATATGCTACCATGACCCCTGCCAAGGAAGTCGGGGGAGATCTGTATGACTTCTTTAAAATCGACGAGGACCACATGGGACTGGTTATCGGTGATGTCTCCGGCAAGGGAGTCCCGGCAGCCCTCTTTATGATGATGACGCAGTTGCTGCTCCGGCTGTATACCCGATCCGAATCTTCGCCTGCCGGAATCCTGAAAAAAACAAATGAGATGCTCTGCGAAAACAACAAAATGGAAATGTTTGTCACCGCGTGGTTCGGTATCCTGGATCGAAAAACCGGTATCATCACGGCTTCCAGCGCCGGACACGAATTCCCGATCCTGCAGAACAAGGACGGAGAATTTACCCTGTTCAGGGATCCGCACGGCTTTGTGCTGGGCGCGATGGAGTTTTCCGAGTATACCGACTATGAATTCACCCTGGAGCCCGGCTGCTCGCTTCTGGTCTATACCGACGGCGCTCCGGAAGCTACCAATCACCTGGAGATGCTGTACGGGACCGACCGGATGCTGAATGCACTAAACCTCCATCCGGACCTGGGACCGAAGGAACTTACAGAGGCTCTTCAGGAATCCATCAACAAATTTGTCGGTGATGCTCCGCAATTCGATGACCTGACCATGCTCTGCCTGAAATACCACGGACACTGATATTGTGGAAATTCTGTTAAAACAATGGCTTTTTTATTATTATTATGTTATGATTTGGTCAATCTGCGGAGGAAGGGAGGTTTTGCAATTGATCAAGAATTCAGAAAAAAAGCAGAATAAAGGTTTTACATTAGTTGAACTGATCGTCGTCCTGGTCATTTTGGGAATACTTGCTGCCATCCTTGTTCCTGCTCTCCTCGGATACTTCAAGCAGGCAAAGGCAAATAAAGACCTGGCCACTGCCCGTACATATCTGGATGCCGCTCAGGCGAAATTCACCGAACTGTACGGAAAGCAGGGTGATCGTCCCGTAGGAACACCGGTCGTGTCGGGTGCCAGAGTCCAGTCCACCGGCAATAGCGATCAGGATATTACAAATACACAGTTTGCAAGGGATATCATCAATCTGGTAGATCTTCCGAACGGACAGGAGCCCTATTGCTTCATGGTTGCTGTCGGAAGCAATGCGGAAAAGGGAAAAGCCGGAAACTATACGGTAACAGTCCATGACAAATACACTGTTTACTATGCATTCTTCATGTTAACGGAAGATTCTGATGGCTGGTATTTCTATAACGGCGAATGGACATCGACCAATCCGAGAGCAGACGGTACAACCTTCGTATTCGATGGCAGCAATATCGTATCATCCGGTATGCTCCAAGGAAAACGACTTCAGTATTATCTGATCACCAATCATAATACCAAGTATCAGAAGGACAGTATTAAGAGCTCTGCTTTCTGGAACTGGCTGAAGAGTATGAAATAAAACACCTATGTGCAGCATAGCATTATATGAAAAGAACCTGTATGGTACGCAAGTCCATACAGGTTCTTTTCTTAATCTTGCTATTTCACATAGATTCCGTTCTTATCAAACTTATATTTCTTTCCGTCAATGGTAACGGTAGCAGCTTTCGCATACCAGCCGGAGGTATCCTTAAACATCCAGCCCCGGTCTGTATTCTTCCAGCTTCCCTTTGCACTGTAGGTCTGCTTTCCGTTTGCTCCGATCCAGTAGCCCTTTACCCAGGCATTGGTCACCATATAACCCTTGGAATCAAAGTAGTACCAGTCTCCGTCGATCTTCTGCCACTGCTTCTTCGCATACCACCCGGAAGTGTCGCCGAACCAGCTGCCTTTCGAATTCTTCTTCCATGAGCCTTTATACTTATAGGTTTTACTTCCGTTCTTTGTATACCACCGGCCTCTCATCCACTCATTTGAATAGTCGCCGTAGTAATCCCTGATAATATAACTCATTTCTTCCGGCTTATAGATGCTCTTCATCATGTTGAGATAGTCTTCCATTGTGCCTTCCCTAAGTGCCTTCTTTTGCTGCTCGGGCGAAGGAATCGTAAGACGGTCCACCTTAACACCCTTATCCACATTTCCACCGATTGCTGCCGGATTGATGATCATGAGCTGGGCTGAAATCTGATATGTAAAACCATCTGCGGTTGAATGCAGTG
Source organism: uncultured Lachnospiraceae bacterium (assembly GCA_902796385.1). Taxonomy (GTDB): domain Bacteria; phylum Bacillota; class Clostridia; order Lachnospirales; family Lachnospiraceae; genus Eubacterium_Q. The sequence goes on along the minus strand of CADBOV010000134.1, from coordinate 3,096 downwards.
ACACCGTGCAGGAACCGCCGCCTGAGTTAGCTCCCATGATCATATAATTCTGCTGCTTAGCGTAAGCCGGGAGTGCATTTCCACAGGAGAAGGATACTTCAGAGGTCATAACCGAAATATTGTATTTACTGAAATCTACTTTTTTATCCTTTGCGTCAAACTTACCATCCAGATTACGATCAAAAACCTTCGTTGACTTATAGGTTATCCCGTTTGACTGAAACTTGACCACATGCTCGTTCTTGCCAAAGAGAAGATCTTCAACTCCCCACATGGCTATATCAACTCCACCGCCATTCATGGAAAGATCCAGCACGATATTCCTTATATTTTTGTTCTGTGATATCTTCTGCAGGGAAGTTGCCACCAGTCCGTAGGTATCCTTGGGTACCGTGCCTTTCTTCCCGGCATCCACGGCTTTGTAATATGCCTTCCATCCCTGTTCATCGAGCTCGAACCCGTCGAAGAAGATAATCGCCGTATCACCCTTTATCTTAAGCCCTGACTCTTCTTCCGTTCCATACGCCTCTCCACGAAGTGCCGAAAGTGAAAGTTTTTGAGCTTCTGCTTTTTCATGTCGTTTACAGTTGATCAGATTCGGATTTGTATCTGTATTGAGTGTTCCTTTTCCTCCGGGCCAACTACCCTCTCCGATATCATTCACAAACTTTTTATTTTTCTTCAGGTTCTTGTTCTTGGAACCACCTGTTGTAGCAATCTCCATTTCCTCAAATGTAATGCCCGTATGTCCGCCGTCATTCAGCCAGTACATGAGCAGGCGGTTTAACCCGAAAATATAGTTTTCCGAGTTCCTCGAAGTAAGGAGCTTCTTCGTCTGGGGATCCAGTTCCGTAAGCGCTGCATCCAGTCCGGACGCCTTCATTTTCTTTGCAAACGGATATGTGGTATTGGGATATCCGTAAACGTTTTCGATTGCGAAGCAGAGCTCCTTATAAGCAAATTCCGCCATGTCTGCTGATCTTGTTCCGTCGATCAGCGGCTGAATCAGTCCATAGTCATCACTTCTGGCCTTGCCCGAATTAAGCACCGTGGATTCACCGTCAAAATAAATCTTCTCTCCGTTATAGATAACGATGCTTCCCACCTCATTTCCGTAAAGATCGGAAAGGCTGGCCAACGGCATCATCGGCTGGTCATCGAGATTCTTCAGATCAATACCGTTCTTTTTGAAATTGTATACCTTCTGCTTAAGCGTTCCGCTTTTCTTCTCTGTAAATTCTTTTTTCATGAAGGGCGCCGCTTCACTGCGCTCTGATCCCGATTCCTCCGTTTCTTCATTTATCTCGAAGAAACCTGATGTATTCTGAACGGTCAGCGTTTCCTTATTGGTATTCAGAACCGCCGTATACGTCTTCTTATCTTCCGCTTTCCGCGAAAGGTTGAAGACACCGGATCCGGAGGATGTAACCTTAAGATCGATCTTATAGAACTGTTTCAGAAATGTCTCATAGGACACATACGGTACATTCGGCATATCATCAAAATAGTAACATCTCATTTTTTCATTTCCTGAAAGACTCTTCCGGTATACCGGGATATCCTTTTCGATATAGCCTTCCTCGGCAAAAACGGACTGTGACGTTCCTGCGAAGGTTCCTGCCATCAGAGAAATTCCAAGAGTCAGTCTGAGGATCATTTTTCCCAGTTTTCCCATTTTTCGCATCTTTCTTCTCCTTTTTCGTCCTTGATTTATACCCTTGCACCCGGACCGGCGTTACATACCTTTTGTTATTTCTGTTTTTTCTTTAATACGGCAAGCGCTGCATAGTGTTTTATTTCAAACTGCTCCGGTGCGATCCGGTCCAGCAGCTCCCGATGTTCCGCATCCCAGGATTCCAGTTCCTTCCCGGAAAGGGAAGCCCCGACGCCCCGGCAGGCGAGCATTCTTCCATGCCAGGATTCCTTCGTAAAGGGCACCATTACTTCATATTCCTCATGCTCCTCCATTTCAAAATCCTGATATGCCACATCCGGTATCCAGATGGGGTGTCGCTTCTCTCCGGCCCCGGACCAGTCCGGATTATATTTTAGTACCAGTTCCTCACTCTTTCCTGCGATCGGATCCTCATAGGGGAGCCATGCCATATAAAGGATCAGCAGTTTTCCTTCCGGTTTCAGAAGTTCTGCCAGCTTCGGCATCACTTTCTCATGATCAAAATACCAGAAGCACTGGCATGCCGTGACCACATCAAAGCTTCCTGCAGGATAATCCACCTGCTCCGTGGATACCGCCTGAAATTCGATATCCATATTTCCTTCCGCAGCCAGGAGCTTCGCCTGCTCAATCTGCTCCGGGGAAATATCCGTGCCGATCCATTTCGCCCCGAACCGATACATATTTCGCGGGAGAACCCCCGTGCCTGTTCCCAGATCCAGTACCTTCTGTCCCTTCAGACAGAGCCCTCTGTCCACGATCTTCTGATAGAATTCCTCCGGATAGATGTCCCTGTACTTTGCATATTCCTTCGAGGTTCTTCCCCAGTCGAATGCTTTTCCGGCATCAATTCTTTCATCACGGATTTCCATATGATCTCTCCTTACAACTCAGGTATTTGCCCCTGCTTTTTCCTGCTTTTTCTCTCCGTCAAACCGGATGCACCAGTAAACTCCGAGTACTGCGGTAAATGCGACCGCACTGTAGGTACTGAACCGTTCAAAGATACCGAAGACCGCCTTGGGAAATACACTGAGACCGACCGGACCGAGGAACATGCAGCCCAGTGCCACAAGTGCCGGGATACCAAGTGTCTTTCTCTTATCCTTAAAGCTTCCCACTGCAATCGTGATCAGTGAAACAATGGAAAGAATTACAACAGCCGCGGTGATCACATACACATGCATGAAGGACTGGAAGGTACCGTCATATCCTTTACCCGAAAGCGGGAACAGATCATATCCCACATTGGACACCGTATGCATCGCAGTGAACAGATAAATGCCGACACGCAGGGACTTTCTCACATATTTTACCATAACCGAGAGGAGTACGCACGTGATAATGGAGCATTTTCCATGCAGGGACGTAAATATCTTCGCTGTTTCCCGAACCGGTGAATCCTCTGCCGTAAGGTCGCT
>CADBOV010000133.1 GCA_902796385.1 uncultured Lachnospiraceae bacterium | reverse complement strand
TAGCTTGTTTAATACACAGGGTCCGATTACGAAGATCCTACAAAATATGCATATCATTACGCCAGAATTCGACTTCATGAAGAGTCAGGCCGGAACCTTGGGTATCATAGCCTTTATCCAGTTCTGGATGTGGTATGGTAATACCATGGTAATCCTGATCGCCGGTATTTTGGGTATTAACCCGTCTCTTTATGAAGCGGCCATGGTGGATGGTGCCAATGGAAAGCAGCAGTTCTTCAAGATCACGTTGCCGCTCCTTATGCCGATCCTCCAGTTTACACTGGTAACCTCCGCTATCGGTGGCCTCCAGATGTACGATATTCCATCGTTGTTCAACGTCAACCAACAAACCGGTATCGGCGAACCAGGGCGAATATCGAATACGGTTACAATGCAGATCAAGCAGTATGCATTTGCCGTATCGCCGGACTATGGTAAGGCCGCGGCCTTGTCCATCGTTCTGTTTATCTTTACGCTGATCATTTCCGCAATCTTCTTCATTGCGACAAAAGAGCGTGAGCCAAAAGCGAAACATGCCGTATTGAAGGGGGGTGAATGATCATGGCGAAACAGGCAGTCGCTGGAGTTGATGCCAGCTATTCTGCGATGATAAAGAGAAAGAAGATATTCCGTACGATCATTTGCATCTTGCTTTGTATCGTCAGTGTCTTCCCGTTCTATACGATGATCGTAAACTCAACATTACCGAGTTCAACGATCCAGCGTGGACTGAATGTTATCCCGGGCACAAACTTCGGTTCTAACTTCAGTAAGCTGATGGAGCTCTCCAACGGTGCATCTACTACCCTCTGGGCAGCTATGCTTCACAGTGCGATGATCTCCGTACCGGCAACCATCCTGCAGGTTTATTTCTCAACCATGACAGCGTATGGTTTCACCGTATATCGTTTTAAGCTTAGAAACTTCGGATGGTCCTTTATCATGGGTATCATGATGGTACCGGCTCAGGTATCTATCATCGGATTCATGCGGTTCATGCTGAAGGTTCATCTGTACAACACATACTGGCCGCTGATTCTGCCGGCCATTGCGGCACCGAGTACAGTATACTTCATGAAGCAGTACATGACGAGCGCACTGTCCATCGATATCATCGAGGCAGCACGTATTGACGGTTCCGGAGAGTTCAGTACTTTCAACCGGATCGCACTTCCGCTCATGAAGCCGGCTATGGCAACACAGGCTATCTTCGCCTTCGTTGCATCCTGGAATAACCTGTACACACCGTCCATGATCCTTATCTCCGATAAGAAGTGGACACTGCCGATGTTCGTACAGGGACTTCGTTCCGATAACTTACGTCGTGACTACGGTGTAATCTACATCGGACTGACCCTTACCATTCTGCCTATCCTGCTTGTATATTTGATTCTTTCCAAATATATCATTGCCGGTGTAGCGCTTGGTGGTGTTAAGGAGTAATTACGAAACGATTATCTGGTATGGCTCACCAGTTCGGTGAGCCATACTTTTTTGGAGGAAATATGAAACTTCGTCATATGCTTAAAAGAACAGTAGCAGCAGCTCTTATGATGTCCATGCTGCTGACCGTCTTCACCGGATGTCAGGGGAAGGGCTCCGATGAGGAAAAGAAATCTTATACGGGGTATGAAAAATCGGCAGAAACAAAGGCTCTGGTTGTTGGTGATTATACCATAAACATGGATGAGTTCATGATCTATGCAATGCAGTACATGATCGTGAACGGTATAACCGGTGCAAACTATGATGAGAAAAAACTTGAGGATTATAAGGAATATACAATCTCACAGATCCGGGAGATCAAGAATGCCTATCATGTTGCTGTAAGCAATAAATGCGAACTTGATGACAGTGATATGAAGACCGTACAGGATACCTTTGATACATTTAAAGGAAAATATGACGCAGACTTCCTGAAGGCCTATGGAATAACAGATGATAAGCTGATGGAGGTATTTAAGGAACAGGCACTTGTTGCAAAATATTCCGCATATATCAAGAAGGATATGGGCGAGAAAATGCTTGCAGAGACCAAGAAAGCCTATGAGAATGATATCTTCAGTACGATCTATATGATCATCTTCCCGACGGTTGAGGTTGGAGCTGACGGACAGCCGAAACAGGATGATAATAAAAAGTATGTTTATGTTTCGGAAGCAGAAAAGGCAAAGATAAAGGAAAAAGCCGAAGCTGCAAGAAAAGAGATCCTGGCAGGCGAGGACTATCTTAAGGTAGTTGAGAAATACGGAGTCAAGGATTACTGTTCGGAAACAAATCTTTATAAGGATCAGTATTCGGAAAAGCTTTATAACCGGATCAAGGATCTGAAGGATGGCGAGTGCTCCGAGATACTGGATGAGACACTCGGTTATGATATGATCTATATGATCAAGAAGGATGATGACGAAAAGAGACAGATCTACATCGAAACTTTGGTAGATAAGGCTGTGGAAGAACAGTTTGAAGGACTTTATAAGAAATGGATGGCGGTAATTCCCATCGATAAAGAAGGGGATCTGAACGGTACGGTTATCAAGGATTTCGATCTTGTAACCTTTATCAAGGATCTGACAACCGCAAGTCCGAAAGTGACTACGGAAAGTACAACAGAATCGTAGTTTTGAAATAAGAGCGGAGAAATCCGCTCTTATTTTATTGGGATTGCCCTGAAATTTTGTCTTGGCAGCGTGAAGTAAAAGCTTTTGTAATCAAGCGAAGTAAAAAAAGTAGTTTCGGGGAAAAGGAAGTATAACTATCATGTAGGGTGTTTTGTGGATGGATTGGAGGCTTTCATGACGATACGGGAACAGTTTGAAAAAGAAGAACATGAACGGCTGAGCCCATATGCCGCATTCAGTGATATGTCCAAAGGCAGGGACGTGCCGGAGGTGGAAAGTGATATCCGGACGGTTTACCAAAGAGACCGGGACCGGATCATCCACAGCAAGTCATTTCGAAGGCTGAAGCATAAAACACAGGTCTTTCTGTCTCCCTACGGAGATCATTACCGTACCAGACTTACCCATACGCTGGAGGTATCGCAGATCGCGCGAACCATCGCAAAGGCAGTTCGCGCAAATGAGGATCTGACGGAAGCAATCGCGCTGGGACACGACCTGGGACATACACCCTTTGGTCACGCGGGCGAGAGAGCGCTTACCAGAGCCAGCGGACATCCTTTTTTACACAGTGAACAGAGCGCGCGGGTTGTTGAGCGTCTGGAAAAGAACGGACGGGGTCTGAATCTTACCTGGGAGGTGAGGGACGGATTCCGGAATCACAGAACCAGTGCAAGGCCTGCTACGCTGGAAGGAGACATTGTCAGGGTCTCCGACAAGATTGCATATATAAATCATGATATCGATGACGGGATCCGGGCAGGGCTTCTGACAGAAGACAGCCTCCCGGAGGAATGTACTTCCGTTCTGGGACACCGCACCAGGGACCGGATTAATACGATCATTCTGGACACGGTAGAGCAGACGCTGGGGAAACCGAGGATTGCCATGTCGGAACCGGTGGAGACCGCACTGATCAAGCTCCGTAAATTCATGTTTGAAGAGCTGTATCAGAATCCGGTCGCAAAGGGCGAGGAAGGAAAGGCCGAGGAGATCGTGGCCATGCTGTATCAGCATTATCTGGCACATCCCGAAGGGATGACGAAGGAATATCTCGTCATGATAGAGGAAGGAGAACCGAAGGATGTGGTTGTCTGCGACTACATTGCGGGAATGACCGATAATTATGCGATTCTGAAGTTTCAGGAAATCTTTCTGCCGCATTCCTGGCAGAAGGTGTGATAGATGAAAAGAGGGGGCTGAAATGTATTACCCGGAAGAGGTGATAGAGGAGATCCGGCAGCGAAATGATATTGTTGATGTGATCTCTTCCTACATAAGTTTAAAACGTTCGGGCAGTAACTATGTATGCTGTTGCCCGTTCCATAATGAAAAAACGGCCTCATTCTCGGTCAGCCGGCAGAAACAGATCTTTCACTGCTTCGGATGTCACGAAGGGGGAAATGTGATCAGCTTCGTGATGAAGTATGAGAATTATACATTCCCGGAGGCTGTGAAGGCTTTGGCAGACCGCGTGGGATATGCGCTGCCGGAAATCGAACAGTCAGAAGAGGATAAAAAAAAGGCCGGCAGAAAAGCCCTGCTCAGGGAAGTGAATACAGCGGCTGCGGCATATTTCCACTTCCTTCTTACCAAGACCGAGCGTGGGAAGCCGGGTTACCGGTATTATAAGGAAAAGCGTAAATTCACGGATGAGACCATTGCTTCCTTCGGACTGGGATATGCGGACATATATGCGGACGATCTGTATAAGTATCTGAAGAAGAAAGGCTTTACGGATGATATTATCCGGGATGCGGGACTGGTAGATTTTGATGAGAGACGCGGACCCCACGATAAATTCTGGAATCGTGTCATGGTTCCGATCCTGGATCAAAACGGGAAATGTATCGCATTCGGCGGGCGTGTTCTGGGGGATGCGAAGCCTAAATACCTGAATACCAAAGAAACGGAAATCTTTGAAAAGAGCCGGAATCTGTTTGCGCTTTATAAGGCAAAACGAAGCCGGAGGCGGGGGATGATCCTCTGCGAAGGCTATATGGATGTGATCACGCAGCACCAGGCAGGGATCGATAATGCGATTGCCTCCCTCGGTACCGCATTTACCGCGGGTCAGGCCCTGCTGATCAAGCGTTATACAAAGGAGGTCTATCTGGCGTATGACAGTGACCTGGCGGGAAGGAAAGCGGCGAAAAAAGCCATACAGATCCTGCGGGATATGGATATGTCCCAGCGGGTGATCGATCTCTCTCCTCACAAGGATCCGGATGAGTTCCTGGCTGCGGAAGGGATTGAGGCATATGAAGAGCGGATCCGGAATGCGATCCCGGGCAGGCTGTTCGAGATCAGGGAACTGGCAGGAAACTTCCGGATGGATGATCCGGAAGAAAAGGCGAATTTCCTGCATGAGGCGGCTGAACTCATCGCAATGATACCGGATCCTGCGAAACGTGCCAATTACTGTGAGACCGTTGCGGGAGAATTCGTAATGGATGAGAAGCTTCTGCTCCAGGAGGTCACAAGGATCGGCCTCAGCGGAAGAGGACAGAGTGCAGGTGCAGCTCCGCCGGAGCCCGGAGACGACCGGGTGACGGAATATCAAAGGGACGGACAGGCTGCGCAGGTTCAAAGAACCGTGCAGACGGCACAGCCCCAAAGATCCGCCCAGGGACCGCCGGGCACGGATCAGACGGAGGAGTATTTACTGACATGGATGGTCAACCGGCCGGAACTGTTTGGGATACTGAAGGACCACATTTCAGAGGAAGACTTCAGCGGTGTTGTCCGTGAAGTGGCGGATCAGTTATATGCCCAGTACAGGGAAACCGGAAAGGTGGAGCCTGCGGCGATCCTGAGCCGGTATGAAGAATCAGAGGATCAGAATACGGTGGCGGGAATCCTCTCCAGGGAAATGCCCTTTGAAACCGAGAGGGACTCTGCGGAGAAGGCGTTGACCGAACTGGTAAAGAAACTGAAACTTCGCTCTGTGGATCAGGCGCTCCGGTCAGGACAGGGAAGTGCCCTGGCACTGGCAAGACAGAAAAAAGAGATTCAAAAGATCAAAGTCACACTTCCATGAGACAGCAGGATGAGACTTCAGGGATAAGGCAGGGAAAAGAAGCGGTAAGACGTATATTATAAGCAAGGAAAGGATATGTTATGGCTACAAAAAAGAAAGCTGATGCAGAGGTTCTGGAGGAAGTAAAGAGCGAAGGTAAGGACGTGAAAGAGTCCAAAGCTTCTGCCGGAAAGGCTGCAGCAAAGAAAACGACAGCAAAGAAGACTTCGAAAAAGGCAGAGAAAGAGGAAGAGACGAAAAAGGCTGCGAAGGCAGAAAAAGAAGAAGAGGCGAAGAAGACCGTAAAGGCGGAGAAAGAGGAAGAGACGAAAAAGGCCGCGAAGGCAGAGAAGGCTCCGAAGACCTCAAAGAAAAAGGAAGACAAGACATCCAAATCTTCCAAGGCCGGAAAAGCAGCCGAACTTCCGGGAGATGCTGCAGAGGATCTGGAGGATCTTGAAAATCCGGTGGAAATGGAAGAACTGGACCAGTCCGAACGGGATGCTCTTTCTGCAGTGGATGACATGGATCTGAATGAAGAAGAGCGGAAAGCAAAAGAAGCCGTAACAGAAGCCATCAAGAATAATCCGATCTTCAAGAGTAAGATGGAAATACTGCTGGCCAAGGCACGTAAAGAGAAAAATGTAATCGAAGATACCGAGATCATCGATGCATTCAAGGAGCACAGTGAGCTTCTCAATGCCGACAGCTTCAGCACCATCCTGGAATATTTCGAAAATAACGGTGTGGATGTCCTTACGATCACGGAGGATGAAGATGATCTTCCGGATGATGATCTGGACCTCCCGATGGGAGAAGATGAGGATCTGGAACTGGAGCAGATCGATCTGGAACAGGTAGACCTTTCCGTTCCGGAAGGTGTCAGCATTGAAGATCCGGTCCGTA
>CADBOV010000132.1 GCA_902796385.1 uncultured Lachnospiraceae bacterium | reverse complement strand
CGAAAACCGACGCGTGATGACGAAAACCGACGCGTGATGACGAAAACCGACGCGTGATGACGAAAAACAGACCTGAGAAAGGGGCATCATTTGAAAAAGAGCAGGAAGCTGAGAAGAAGGATTAGTCTCTTGATTCTCGCATGTCTTTTGACATGCGCTCTTTTTGTGTCCGGAAATCTGTCGGATGCGGCTCCGAAGGACTCCTTCCTTGCCAGATATAAACAGACGGTCTTCAATCAGGAGAACGGTCTCGGAAGCACCGAGGTCAACTGCATTTACCAGACACAGTCCGGATATATCTGGGTCGGAACGGACGGCGGTCTTTACCGTTACAACGGAAATGAATTCAAGATCTATAATCTCTGGGAAACGGATAAGGATGATGTGTATTTCATCAATGATCTTTTCCAGGACTCGGAGGGACGTCTGTGGGTATCCACAAATAATTACGGGCTCTTTTATATCAAGGGAAGTGAAGTACATCATTTCTCATCCGATTACTATGACGGTATCAAATGTATCAACGGCGTCAGGGAAGACTCTGCCGGCGGGCTTTATGTTGCAACCGCCTACGGTCTCTATAAGATAAATATATCTGCGGAAAATTTCGAAACAGTCGAAGACCTGAAGGGAATCCATGTAAAAAAACTGACCAGGGCCGGGAATGAGATCTGGGGGCTTTGCAACGGAAACCGGTTCTTCCGGATGGAAGAGGACGGAACGGTAATGACATTTTCCACCGGTGATTATACACAGGAGGAAATTTCTGCCATTTACGGAATGGAAGACGGAACGGTTTATCTGGGAACCATGGGGACCGAGATCCTTCATATGGAGAAAAATATGAAGGTGGATAAAATGAGATCCGGCCGTGACGGTATTAACAGTCTTTATTATGACGGAAGCAAGCTTTTCGTCTGCGCGGAATCCGGAATGGGTTATTTCGAAAAAGACGGCACATTTTATACACTGTTCGACGCCGAGATCGATCGTTATATCACATCCATGATCATGGATTATGAAGGGGATTACTGGTTTACCTCCAGTCGAATGGGCATCCTCTTCCTCGGAAGAAGCAAATTCCAGAATTACAATGAAAAATACGGACTCAGTCAGACCCCCGCCAACTGTATCCGGGAGATCAATAACCGGCTTTATCTGGGAACGGATGAAGGTCTGCTGATCATGAACTCCAAAAATAAAACCGAAGACAATGAACTGACCGAATTTCTGGGGAATGCCAGTATTAAGGATATCATGCAGGATTCCAACGGAAATATCTGGGTTACCACGTCCAGAAAATTCGGTATCGTTCGTTACTCGCCGGACGGAAAGATCAAAACCTTCGGACGTGCGGATTCACTTCTTACGAATCTTGTAAACTGTGCGATCGAACTGAAAAACGGGGATATTGCCGTGGCGACGGAGGAAGGTGTCAGCGTCATTTCCACATCCGGAACCGTGAAGAGCAATTTTTCCCATGATAGCGGTATGGAATTCCCCAACATCATCAGCCTGTTTCAGGCGGAGGACGGACGGCTTTTTGCCGGCTCGGACGGCGGCGGACTGTATGTGATCGATCAGAACCGGATCCGTCAGTATACAGAGGATGACGGACTTACGTCCAATGTTGTTACCTGCTTTGCCCAGGGAGAAAAGGGGATCTGGATCGGAACGGATAATGGGCTTTCCATTTTCGAGGAAACCATCCGGCCGGTCAGCAACATTGACTTTTCCAATAATATTTATGACATCCTTACGGAAATTATTGATAATGAAAAGCAGATCTGGATCATCGGATCCAAGGGAATCCTGAAGACCAATGAAGATGAGCTGCTTCGTCCGGAGGGCGTTTCCGGCAGATATTATGCACAGGGAGACGGACTCAGTGGCGTGATCAGCCTTTATTCCAGAAACATCACCCGGAAGGAAATCCTCTACCTTTGTACCAACAAGGGCGTATTTATCATGAATACGAAGAAGATCCCGCTGAATGAGGTGGCTCCGAAGCTTACCATTTCCGAGATCAATGTGGATGACAAGGTGTACCATCTGGATCAGCTGGGCGGCAGCCTGAACATCCCGTCTACCACACAGAGACTGTCCATCGCATTCTCCGTACTCAGCTATACGAACCGGGAAAATATCCAGGTGGAATACAGCCTGGACGGATTTGATGTATCACCCATAACCATCAGCCCGTCCGATCCCATGATGGCGGTGTATACGAATCTGGCAGGAGGTACCTATACCTTTACCGTACGTGCCATGAACGGTGACGGAGTGGCCAGTGAACAGGATATTACATTTACGATCAACAAGGAACTGGGTTTCTTTGAACAGAAATATGTGCGGATCTCCATTATGATCGGTATCGGTCTGATCCTGCTTCTTCTGATCCTCGGAATCATCCTGTTCTCGAAACGGGTAAAAGGTCAGAATAAGGAGATCGAAAAACTTGAGAAGGAGCACGAGGTTGCGGTTAAATCCAGTACGGCTAAAACGGACTTCCTGGCTCATATGAGTAATGAGATCAAGACGCCGGTAAATGCGATCATCAGCCTTGCGGAAGGACTTCAGGTTGAAGCCGATCCGGAACAGAGGGAGCAGAATCTGGAAGCCATTGTGCATTCCGGACAGGACATCCTCGGAAAGGTGGATGAAACCATTCAGCTGGCAAGACTGGAGGCCGGTAAGGTTACGGTAAATGAAGCACCGTATTCCATTACCACACTGGTCTGCGACATTTCCGATCATGCCATCAACAATCTGGATCAGCGTCCGGTCCGCTTCCTTGTGGATCTGGGGGAGAACATCCCGGATGTTATGATCGGTGATTATGACAAGATAAAGAACGTACTGGAAATCCTTCTGGACAATGCCCAGAAATATACCAAAGAGGGTACCATTACCCTGTTTGTTGACTGTTATGAGGCTTCCGGTCCTACGGAAAAGGATCAGCTGCTGTTCAGTATCTCCGATACGGGAATCGGAATTCAGAAGGAACGTCTCCAGCATCTGTTTGAGGTTTATAATATAGCGGATAATAAGAAGCTGACCGGCTATGAGGGCAGCGGTATCGGCCTTGCGATCGCCAAGCAGCTGACGGAGATCATGGGCGGTGAGATCGAGGTGGAGAGTACCTATGGTGCCGGATCCACATTTACGGTATCCCTTGCACAGAAACGTCCGGATCAGAATATGGTTCCGCTGGCGATCGAAAGCGAACAGCTGGAGCGTGTGACAAAGGAAGAGGCGCAGAAAATGCTGCTTCCGGATGTGCATGTGCTTCTGGTGGATGATATGGAGATCGGCCGGACCGTTGCTGCGGGTGTAATGAAGCAGATGGAGGTCCGCGGGGATCTGGCTGCTTCCGGTGTCCGTGCCATCGATATGGTTATGAACCAGCAGTATGATCTGGTATTTATGGACCTGTCCATGCCGGTAATGAGCGGTACCGATACCATGCGGGAGATCCGTGAACTGGCAAGAGAAGGAATGGATGAACTTCCGATCATTGCCATGACGGAGGATGCGCTCAGTGATGATAATGACAAGCTTCTGGAGGAAGGCTTCTCCGAGGTGATCGTTAAGCCGCTGGATCTGGTAAATCTGGCTTCGGTTGCGATGAAATATCTGCCGCCGGAAAAGATCCATTATCGTTCCGAGGACCTGACACGGTATATCAGTGAATCCAGATTTGCAAGCGGACTGACAAAGCTTCAGCCCTATCTGGATGTATCCGGAACGTTGGAGAAGATCGGCGGAAGTATTGAGGTTTATAACAGGATCCTCAGTACGTTCTTTAATCAGAACCAGAATGCGCCTGAGGAGTTAAAACAGAAATTTAATAAGAATCTCCGTGCATTCCGTACCAGGATCCATAGTGTAAAGACCGGTGTCCAGAACATCGGTGCGACGGATCTTCTCGGAAAGATATCCAAGATTGATGCGGCTCTGAACATCGGAAACAAGGAATATGTGAGAAATCATCTTTCGAATCTGATCCTTACCATGGAAGAGGTGCTGGATGCCATTGCGAATTATCTGAACTTTGCCGTGGAACAGCAGGGCATTACGGATGAAGAATATGCTGCGAAGGCAAGGGAAACGGAAAACGAAGAGAAGACGGAAGCAAAGGACGACAGGAGTCAGAAGAGCGCAAAGGATGGCTCTGCCGGAGGTGCAGCGGAAGAAGTGATCCGGGATCAGATCGATTCCGCCGCGCTGGTGCGTATGCTTGCGGCTGCCAAGGCTCAGGACGGAGATCAGCTTTCGAAGGAGATCCTTGCATTGGAGAAAGACAGGTACGGAACAGAGGATACGGAGTTCCTGCAGGCTCTTGCCGAGAAGGTACAGGAGCATGATTATGATACGATCCTGGACATGATCGGAACCTACGTGGAACTGAAGAAGATGTGACAGATTGTATTAAATTTTATACAATCGAAAAAAATATTTACAAAAGGGTACAGTTTCGATATACTCACGTTGGATGGTATTCGAAAGAAACTGTACCCTTTCAAATTTCATACAGACAAAGCATCGATTGCCTGTTCACCGGGCAGGATCATTTTGATCCGAAATGACAATATGTCGGATGACAGGAGGTGATCGTATGAAGATTGGATTTTATGGTGCCGGCCGTGTCGGCTGTACGCTGGGACGGTACATGAAGGAGCACGGACTGGAGGTGACCGGTTATTATAACCGGACGCCGGAGCGTGCAAGGGAAGCGGCAGAATTAACCGATACTTTTGTTTACGAAACAGTCGAGTCGTTAATCAGAGAAAATGATGCTTTGTTTCTGACAGTCAGTGATCAGGCCATTCCTCAGGTGGTTGAGGAACTGAAATCTGCAGGTTCACTGAAAGGTAAGCTCCTGTGCCACACCAGTGGTGCGCTTTCCTCCGGTGTCTTTGCCGGAACCGGAGCCTACGGTTATTCAATCCATCCCCTATATGCAATTTCAAACAGAATAACAGCGTATGAAACCCTTTCCAATGCATTTTTTACTGTGGAGGGAGATCCGGAGTATCTGGATTTCTGGGTCGGGCTTCTGTCGGATGCAGGACTTCGCACCAGACCCATTACCGCGGAAAACAAGGTTCGTTACCATGCATCTGCCGTTATAGTCAGTAATCTGGTTTGCGGACTGTATCAGACCGCGGTGGATGAGCTTTCAAAATGCGGGTTTTCCCAGGAAGAAGCAGCGGATGCACTGGCAGGACTGTTCCTGGACAATGCGGCAGGTGTTGCTGAGAAGGGACCGAAGCTGCAGCTCACCGGACCGGTGGACCGGGGAGACTATTCCACCGTGAAAGGACACATGGAGGTACTGGAAGGACAGGATCTTCAGATCTACAGACTTCTTTCCGCACAGATCCTGGAAATTGCAAAAAAGAAAAATCCGGAAAAGGATTATACGAAGCTGGAAGAACTGTTGAAAGCCGAAGAATAAAGAATAAAGAACAAAGGAGGGATTGGTCATGAAGAACACTGTAGTAACATTTCAGCAGATGAAGGAACAGGGACAGCGAATCTCCATGCTGACCGCTTATGATTATTCCACTGCAAAACTGCAGGATAAGGCAGGAATCAACGGAATCCTGGTTGGGGATTCCCTGGGAAATGTAATGCTCGGTTATCCGGATACCATTTCCGTTACCATGGAAGATATGATCCACCACGGAGCAGCGGTTTCCCGTGGCGCTGAAAACTCACTGGTTGTGATCGATATGCCGTTTATGTCATATCAGACATCCGTATATGATGCGTTGGTAAATGCAGGTCGCCTTATGAAGGAAGGCCGCGCGCAGGCAGTCAAGCTGGAAGGCGGCGAAGAGGTTTGTCCGCAGATCAAGGCCATCTCACAGTCCGGAATTCCGGTTATGGCACATCTGGGTCTGACGCCCCAGTCCATCAATGTGTTCGGCGGATTTAAGTCCCAGGCAAAGGAACTTGAGCCTGCTAAGAAGCTGATCCGTGACGCGCTTGCCGTGCAGGAGGCGGGAGCATTTGCGGTAACCCTGGAATGTGTACCGGCCCGTCTTGCGGAGATCGTAACGAAGCTTCTCCGGATCCCCACCATCGGGATCGGCGCAGGTGCCGGATGTGACGGACAGATTCTTGTTTATGCGGATATGCTCGCCATGTTCAGTGATTTCCGTCCGAAGTTCGTAAAGGCATTTTCAAATGTCGGAGAGCATATGATGGAAGGATTTAAGGCGTATGATGAAGAGGTAAAGGCAGGTACTTATCCGGCGGAGGAACATACCTATCCCATAAAAGATGAAGTATATGAAGAACTGATCAAAAT
>CADBOV010000131.1 GCA_902796385.1 uncultured Lachnospiraceae bacterium | reverse complement strand
AGCAAAAACCGTGGAAGAGGGAAATGTGGTCACCGTCACAAAAAAAAAAAAAAAAGGGAAACCGACGATCGCGGACAATCTGAAATATGCGACCGTAAAAAGAACCTTCTCGGGCAATTCCATGGTGGAAGAGTATTATGATGCGGAAGGTAACCGGTTAAAGATGTCCTCCGGGCATTATGCGCTCCGTAAGGAATATAATGATTCCAAGCAGATCCTGAAGAATACGTATCTGGATGAGAACGGACAGCCGATCAATAATAAGTCCGGATATTCGTATTGGGTACGGACCTATAATGCGGACGGGCAGCTGGCAACCGAGCGGTACTTCGATGTGGACGGAAACCCCGTTTCACTTGAAAACTCCGGATACGGATGTGATTATACCTATGAGGACGGATTCTCCATCATCCGGTATGTGGACGGCTCCGGAAACCCGGTGATGATCAAGGCCGGATATGCCATGATCAAACGACGGCTGTATGAAGACGGAGTGAATGCCGGTAAGGTGGCGGATGAATTCTATTTTGATGAAAGCGGAAAGCCGGTCACTCTGACGCATGGAGAATACGGAACCCACAGAGAGTATGATGAGTTCGGAAGAAATAATGAGCTGACCTATCTGGACGGAAGCGGAAGACCGATGCTGATGCAGCAGGAGGGCTATTCCACGCTTCGAAAGACCTTCTACGGGGATGACAGTACCAAAACGGAAAAGTACTTTGACCTGGAAGGGAATCCGGTTGCGATCTCCCAGGGGCAGTACGGGATCCTGAGGGAAGGCGACAAGATCACCTACCTGGATGCGGAAGGGAACAAAATGTTTGACCTGAAACTGTTCCTCCATAACCAGCCCTTCAGTGTGATCGCTGCCGCACTCTTTTTCGTCATCCTCTCCCTGCTCACCGGAAAGAAGATCAATCTGGGACTTCTGGTGATCTATTTCGGTGTGATTGCTTATATGACGCTTATGGAGCGGACCCAGTCCCTTTCCAGTATGCATATGGAAATGTTCTGGTCCTTCCGGAAGTTTTTTGAGGATCCGTCCATACGACGCGATATCATAAATAACATCTGGCTTTTCATCCCGCTGGGAACGATCATTTACCGGCTTTGTCCGAAGCTGATCTTTATCCTGTTTCCGTTTCTGGTGTCGACCGGGGTTGAACTGGCACAGTACATTCTCCGGCTGGGATATTTTGAGGTCGATGATATCGTGTGCAATGCCATCGGCGGAGCCATCGGATTTATGGTCGGTTTCACATTTTACAGAAACAGGGAAGACAAACAAACTGCCAAAGCGGAGACAGATTAAATGAATGCTGAACGTAAACGGATAAACCACCTGGATGTTTATAAGGGTGTTGTTATACTATTTATCATCATAACCCACTTTAGCTGGTCCGGAGATGAGAGAGAGAAGTATCTCTTCCCTTTCTGGATCGATATGGCGGTGCCGGTATTTGTGGTGATCACGGGATATTTGTATGCCATGACAGCCGAAAACCGGAATCAGACACTTCTGCAGGCCTATCATCCCCGGGAAATCCTGGCGAAGTGGGCACGGCTTCTGATCCCCGTTATTCCCGTGTACTGCTTTCAGATTTACATTATGACGCAGGTCTGGGATAAGCATCTCACACTTCGGGGATGGTTTCACTACTTTGTGATCGAGGCAAGAAGCGGACGTGGTTCCTGGTATATCTATTTTATGCTGCAGGTGGTCCTGCTCCTTCCGATCCTTCATCACATAATCTCAAAAAAACCCATGATCGGACTGGCGGGAGCCTTCACGCTGAATGTCCTGTATGAAAAGTTTAAAAACCTGATCCAGATGCCGGAGGAATACTACAGGATCCTGATATTCCGGAATCTTTTCATCCTTGCGTTCGGTATATTTCTTTACGTGAAACGAAATGATACGAAAATGCTGAAACAACCGGCATATTACATCGCCGGGGTATTGGGAGTGGCCTATACGATCTTCTTTACTTATATGGATTTCTATCCGACGATCGTGAATCTCTGGCCTACGAGAGGCGTATTCAATGTACTTTTCATGGTGCCTGTCATGATGTGGCTTGTCCGGTGGGACCGGGTTCATAACCGGTTTCTGGAATTGCTGGGGAAGGCATCCTATGAGATCATGCTGGTGCAGATGATCTTTTACTGGTATTATTCCGGGAAACTGTATCTCAGGGTCCAGGGGAAAATGCCGAGGCTCCTTCTGACTGTCATTATCTGTGCGGCAATCGGAGTGATCTATTATCTGATCGAATCCCCGGTCACGGGCTTTGTGGTTAAAAAGATCAGAGGGAAGCGAAGAACCGGTGCGCGGACGGAAGACACGGCAGAGCAGACGGAAAATACCGTTCATCGGTCAGAATAAACCATTCATGTCAAAACTGTTTTCATAGAAACCTCCTTTCGGTATAGTCATCGTAAAGAACGGTGAACACCGGAAGGAGGTTTATTTTATGGATCAGAATCGTGGAAATGAAAAGAAAAACAGGAGTGACGGAACACTTCGTCCGGCTATTCATACAAAGGAACTTACAAAATGCTTCGGTTCCAAGACGGCAGTGGATCATTTATCACTTACCATCCCGGAAGGAGAGCTTTTTGCATTGCTGGGTGTCAACGGAGCAGGTAAGACAACCACGATCCGGATGCTCTGCACCCTTTCCGAAATGACCTCCGGTTCGGCGGAAGTACTCGGACATGATGTGAGCAGGGAACCGGATGCGGTAAAGCAGATCGTGGGGATCTCCACACAGGATACCGCGGTTGCAGAGAAGCTGACGGTGGAAGAAAATCTGAAATTCATGGCTGAAATATATGCGGACGGAGCAAATGGAACGGCCGGTGCGGCCGGAAAGAAAAATGACACATTGGAGCGTGTGAACCGGCTGATCAACGACTTCGGTCTGGAGGAATACAGGAACAAGCAGGCGAGGACACTTTCCGGAGGATGGAAGAGAAAGCTCTCCATCGCCATGGCACTGATCGGGGATCCGGAAGTTCTCTTCCTGGATGAACCCACATTGGGACTGGATGTCCTTGCCCGCAGGGAACTCTGGAAGATCATTGAACGGCTGAAAGGAAAGAAGACCATCATTCTCACAACCCATTATATGGAGGAGGCGGAAGCGCTGGCTGAAAGGATCGGGATCATGGTTTCCGGTAAGCTGGTGGATCTCGGAACCCTGGAGGAGCTTGAGAAGAAAACCGGAAAGAAGGGGCTGGAAGAAGTCTTTATCGCAGCGGCAGAAAGAGAGGGAGTTTATAATGCATAAAACACTTAGTTTTACAAAAAGAAATCTGTTGGAAATGTCAAGAGATCCGCTCAGCTACATTTTCTGTGTTGCATTTCCCGTGATCATGCTGATCATCATGACAATTGTAAATGAAAGTGTTCCGAAGGACACTGTGACTATATTCCGGATCGATAATCTGACCGGCGGTGTGACCATTTTCGGACAGACCTTTATCATGCTTTTCACGGCTCTTCAGGTGGCTACCGACCGGAGTACATCCTTCCTGGTACGTTTATATGCTTCACCGATGAAGAGCAGGAATTTTACCTTCGGTTACATCCTTCCGATGCTTGTGATCTCCATGGTGCAGACACTGATCATCGTGATCTCTGCCTTTGTGATCTCACTCATCACAGGTGTGGAGCTGAGTATTCCGGGACTGCTTTTGCTGGTTGTTCTTTCACTTCCCTCGGCATGCTTTTTCATCGCCCTGGGTATGATCTTCGGAACGATCTTTAATGAGAAGGCCGCACCGGGTATGTGCTCGATAATCATTTCCCTCGGTTCATTTCTGGGAAGTATCTGGTACGATGCAGAGCAGGCAGGTGGTGTGATGTATGACATCTGCAGATGCCTTCCGTTCCTCTACTGTACAAAAACGGCCCGTTCCGTTGTCCGGATGGAGTTCGGATGGGACGGATTCCTGTTCCCGCTTATTATCGTGATCGGATCCGCAGTGGTGCTTTTCTTCATTGCAATCTCGGTATTTAAAAAGAAGATGAAAGCAAGCATGGCCTGAATTGAAAAAACACCGGAAATATTCTATAATCTGCTTTGGTAGTATGAATTATTTCCGGAGGAAAACAGGATGATCATAAAGGCAAATATCCGGGATCAGTTTCAGGAAACGGAGCTTCATGTCTGCAAAGACCGGATGGATGATGAGGTGCGGCGGATCGTGGACGAACTGCATGGCATGTTTGATCCGACGATAAACGGAATGGATGAAGTCGGAAACCGCTGCGTGATCCGGCCGGCGGAGATCGTGTCCTTTTATGCCGAGAAGCAGAAGGTGATCGCACTTGGAGTCGAAAAGAAATATACGGTACAGAAGACACTGCAGGAACTGGAAACCGAGTTTGAGAGCTGCGGATTTGTCAGGATCTCAAGGTCGGAGCTTGTAAATCTTCACCGGATCAAAAGTCTGGATATGTCACTTACGGGAACCATCCGGGTGATCATGCAGAATGGGTATGAGACATATACCTCCAGGCGGAACGTAACGCATCTGAAGGAACGGATGCTTGCCGCCCGGAAGGAGAAAAGAACAGAGGGTAGCGTATGAAGATATATTTGAAACGGGCCGCAGTGAGCTTCGCAATTTCATCTTTTGTCGGACTGATGGTGAATCTGCTGATCGATGTGATCGTAAATGCCGCCGGATATGAAGGCTTTATTTCCATGTCGCCGGAAGCCAGAGAGCATTTTGCAACCCCGACGATCGCGGCATATGTAAATGTACTGATGTATGGGCTGATCGGTGCCGCATTTGCGGGAATGACCTTTATCTTTGACATAGACCGGCTGGGATTTGTGATCCAGAGCATTCTGTATTTCCTGCTGACCGGTGTGGTTCTTGTGGCCATCACCTTTGTACTGTGGCAGCTGCATAAACACCCGAAGGCGCTGGTTCCGACCCTGATCGGATATGCGGTAAGCTATTTTATCATGGGCGTGGTGCAATACAGGGCGCTGAAAAAGGATATTCGTGAGATCAATGAGGAACTGGCAGATGATCTGACGGAGCAGAGCACGAATTAGAAAAGAACAGGAATAAGAAGAGTGCCATGAACAGAAGAGAACAGGAATAAGAAGAGTGCCGGAGAAAAGCGAAGCCCTTTTTCAAAGGGAGTTGCTATTCTCCGGCATCTAACATATAATGGAACGGAATCAAAGATCCGATCAGAGATTTTAGATTCTGTAAGGAGTGAAAATGATAAAGACAGGAACCTGGAATGAACTGCAGATCGATCGGGAAAAGCCTTTCGGTGTTTATCTTACGGATGGGAAGGATGAAGTTCTTCTTCCGAAGAAACAGATCCCGGAGAATGCGAAGATCGGCAGTTTTTTAAATTGTTTTGTGTACCGGGATTCGGATGACCGGCTGATCGCAACCATGCAGAAGCCGCTTATTACCGTAGGCGAGATCCGAAGCCTTTTAGTGAAAGAGGTGACGGGGATCGGTGCGTTTCTGGACTGCGGTCTGGAACGGGATCTCTTCCTTCCCTTTAAGGAGCAGACGGTAAAAGTTGTAAGGGGCAGGAAATATCCCGTACGGATGTATGTGGATAAGACCGGACGGCTGGCTGCATCCATGCGGCTGTATGAACATTTGCGGACGGATCATGAGTATAAAAAGGGCAATCATGTAAGGGGAAATGTTTACCGCATCCGGCCCGGCTTCGGAGCCTTCGTGGTGGTGGAGGATCAGTACAGCGGTCTGATCCATGCCAGTGAAATGTTTGAACACATCGAAGTCGGTGACGAGCTCTCTTTACGCGTGGTCACGGTCCGACCGGACGGGAAGATGGATCTTGCCATGCGGGACGCAATTCCGGAACAGATGAAGGAAGACGCGGAAATGGTTTACGATGTGATCCGGAGCTTCGGCGGTTTCCTTCCGTTTACGGATAAAGCCGATCCGGAACGGATCCGGAGTGAATTCGGACTCAGTAAGAATGCGTTCAAGCGTGCAGTAGGAAAGCTTCTGAAAGAGAAAAGAGTGGAGATAGAAGAAAACGGAATCCGTCTGAAGGATGAGGCATAAAGCGGAATCCGT
>CADBOV010000130.1 GCA_902796385.1 uncultured Lachnospiraceae bacterium | reverse complement strand
TGCCCGGCCACTGCATCCCATTGTGAGGTCCAGGACGGAAAAACATAACTGTTGGATCCCTTTTCTCTTTTTTTACAATTGCTTGAATAAAACACCACTTTTTTCATCGTGTGCATCCTTCCGTTTCTGTTTTTTTTACCAGTCGATCGTGCCGATTATTTCTCTGATCCTCGGGAACAGATTCTGTTTTGCATCATCCACACTTGCCTTGATGACCTCTTCCGTTGCGGATCTGGCATAGTACGGAGCCATTGCCACTTTGAATTTGGAGAACAGCGCCACCTGATCCTCGATCCTTGTCCGGTCAGCCTCGGAACGATCCGCAAAATAACTGTCAAACAGTCTCCGCCAGGTTTTCTGAATCATTTCCACCGGCATACCTGTATGAACCGCGGCATATTCCGGATAGATCTTCGGCAGGTTCAGCTGTGTAGCTGCCGTCGAAAGGAAATCAAAGACCGGATGTCCCATACTCATATCACCCATATCGATCATGATCAGTTCTCCATCCTGGGTCATGATATTATTCGGGTGATAGTCTCCGTGGATCAGTGTTGTTCTGTCCGGAACAGACTCCAGCAGTTCATTCAGGAGAGCCATTTCCTCTTCCGTATACCAGTCCTTACAGAAATCAAGTCCCTCATGATAGACATCCTTGATATTTCTGAAGTTGTCCGGATCTGCCTCTGTCTGATGGATCTTCTTATAGAGGGCGATATATTTTTCAACCAGATCATCGTATTTCTCCGGATATGTTTTCATTTCATAAGAAAGTGAATTGGAATTCAGAAGTTCGAAAATGATCCCCTTTTGTCCGTCCACCTCAACAACATCATAAGAGATCGCCGTCGGAATTCCCGAGATCAGGGCATTCTGCGCAATAAGCCGTTCCCTTCGGATATCCTTCTCCGGAACATCCTTCGCAAAAACCTTGATCACACGTTCCTTGTCGAGACGATAGACCGCCCCGTTCGCTCCGGTTCCGAGGAGCTGCATATCCGCAATATGATATTCATTCCGCTTACGTTGGATCTCAAACATACGGCTGAAGCCTGTCTGGTCAAAGATCTCCATCAGATCCAGAGAAAGCCCCGACACAACCGCTTTCTCCTTTTCCTGCTTCGCTATGTTCAGCAACACTCTGAGCCCTGAACTGGAAATATAATGCAGCGTCGAAAAATCAAGGATCAGTTTCCCTTCCGGATGTTCCTTCCTTACTTTGAAGAGTTCTTCCTCAATCCGCTTCGCATTTTCAATCCTGATCGATCCCGTGATCCGGATCGTAACTGCATCCGCCTCCTGTTTTATAAAACTTACTTCTGCCATTTTCCCCTCCAAATCAACCCAAAACAATGATCATCTGTTTTTCCGGTAAATGCCATACTCCTCCAACACCTTCAGAAGCAGGTCCGAAAATCCCTTCTTCCGAATCCGGTCATGGATGAATAATCCAAGCTTGTCTCTCCACGCGATCATGGTAAACGTCAGCGGACAGAACGTGGATAAACCCCATACACCCGAAATCCGGTCTCCATATTCCGGGCCGGTCGCTTCAGATCCGAAGTATGTCAGATACACTGTGTCTTCCATGGACAGTTCCCGGATCATTTTCATTTTTGCGTCCATATTCTTTTCAAATAACACCTCACGCCACTGATCGAACTGAATGAATAGCCGTTCCGGTTTCAGCTGTTCTTCCATCTGTTCCTTCACTCTGCGAAAGATCACATCTTCTTCGCCTCCGATCTCTCCGGGCGTCAGCCGGAGCCGCAGATTCGGAATGGAGGCATTCTGGAATGTATTCTCTTTCCCGAGAAGTCTCCTTGCATTCACCGGCATTCTGACCGAGATATCCCTTTGGTCCTCCGGGAAAAGGTGCTGCAGTGTTTTTGCAGTAAACAGCGTCATCGCGGTCAGCACCGATACATTCTTTTTCTCACAATACGACTTAAGATCCGACCTGTCCAGGATCAGATATTCTTCTTCCTCTGCTCCCCCGGTTTCCGGTATGATCGTTCCTCTTTCATCCCCGGTTCCCGCTTCCGTTCCGGAGCCCGGATCTGTTCCGGTTCCTGCTTCCGTTCCGGAGCCGGTTCCGTCGGGGAAAAACGGTTCTTCCATGGGATCCCAGAAATAATCATCCGAATCCTTCCCCTTGTACAGAGTCTCTTTTTTTCCGAAATAATGATCAAGGATGGCTCTGAAAGCCAGCTGCAAGCCCCATCCATCCGTCACCGCATGGCACATCAAAAGAGTGATCCGCCGGCCGGAAACAAAGACCACCGTATTCCCGCCGCAGGAATCTCCGTTATCGATCCTCTCCGGAAGTTCCCTGCAGACCATCACCGGGTCCTCCCGTTCCTCCAGGGAACAAAGCCCGTCCTTCTCTCCCGGTCTCACCACATACTTCATATAGGGGCAATCCTCTGCCGCCCGGGCGACTGCATCTTTTAATCTGTCTATGTCCACCTCTTCCGACAGCTCAACTTCATATTTCATGTAGGAGGCCGTATCATAGATCAGTTCCGGAAAGATTGAAAAGATCGAACCGCTGTATGTTATTCTGTTCATTTCTCCTGATCCTCCGCTCCCGAATATGTCTGCTCCCCTTTCAGGAACCCAGTCGCTTCCCTGAAAGCGTCCCGGAACCGGAGCATGGTTTCTCCGGAATAAAGCTCCGGACAATATACCATCTGATAAGGAACCGTCGGAACATCTTCCATTTCCGTTATCATCATGGAAAGGATCGGGAAGGGCTGATCAAATCTGACCGGCATATCCACCTTACTTTCCACAAGCGCACCGATCTCTCCGAGTGAAAAGATATCTTTCTGGTAAAGAAATGTTATGCTCTCCGTTGTCGGCCGGTCGATCAACCACTCACGGAAGCAGGCTCCATGTGCAGTGGTGAACCGGCTTTGTTCCTCTGCCTGCCGGAAATAATCCTCCGGAGCTGCATCCCGCTTCATTTCCAGGTAAAACGGCAGATATTTTACAAATCCGCCGGCCGAGTTCTGATAGTATCTGTCATTCCGTCCATGATATCCCCACAGGATCAGCGCATGATCCGAGTGATTGACTTTTGCCATCGCCATGGCCGTGGCCAGCATGTAGAATATGGTCCCGTCTTTTTCTCTTTTCTCAAAGCTCGTGAAATCCGCATCGATACAGAAGGATCGTTCCGGTCCGGGAAGATCTTTCTTCAGGGTTCCGTCACAGGAATCCTTTTTCATCCGGTCATGCAGACTCTTTATATATTCTCTTGTTTCCTCTCCCGGTCCGCCGTTCCATTCCTTTTCTTCTTCCGACAGGATCCAGTAGTATTCATCCGGCGGCAGTTCCGCCTCCGGCTCCCGGTATACTTCGGCGATATGATCCGTGATCAGACGCACTCCGCTTCCGTCGGTCAGGATATGATGGAACAGAAGAAGGAAATAGTTTCCTTTCTCCGTCTGATAGATCTTCCTTTGGTGAAGCACATCCCGGTAAATATCCATCGGCCGGTTCATCCGGGATTGTTCTTCCGAAAACTCTGCTTCGGACAGTTGTACGACCTTGGTGGGTGTGAAAAGCTCCGGGGCATATTCCTGTATGCACTTCCCGTCTTCCCTCTTCCGGAACCGGGTCAGCAGTACGGGATGATGGCGGAATACCCTGTCCACCGCCTGCCGGAATCGTTCGATATCCACATCCTCCTTCAGCCGGTACAGGTTCAGTAAATTTCCGGAGGCGGAATCCGGCCATCTTTCACTTATGCCCGGCCACACACTCTGCATCTGCAGCAGTTCCGCAGGTCGTGTCAGGGCCTCCTCCATCTCCTTCTTTAACTCTTCCTCATTCTTTTTTTCCCTGCTCTCCAGAAACTCCGCGATCATCCGGGGAGTTCTGCAGGAATAAAGTTGTTTGACCGAAAGATCGATCCCCCGTTCAGCCAGACACCGGATCCATTCGATGGCACGAACCGAATCCCCTCCGACCAGGTAGAAATCATCGGTTGCACCGACCCGTTCCACCTCCAGCACTTCTGCCATGGTTTCTGCGAGCAATCGTTCCGTTTCACCCTCCGGCTCCACATATTCCCCCTGCTGAAGGAATTCCTTCGGTATCGAAAATGCGCTTCTTGCAATCTTACCATTCGGACTAAAGGGATAATCATCCAACGGAATATAGTAGGTGGGCATCATGTAAGAGGGAAGGATCTTCTCCAGGGGTTCATGATCAAAAACCAGCCGGTCATCCTTCAGAAGTCCCAGTTTCTCCGCTTCCGCCCGCCGGAAAAAGAGAGCGATATAACTTCTGCCGTTCTCCTGAAAGCCCTTTGCAAATGCAGTCGGAAGTCCGGTTGCCTCTTTCACTCTTCGTTCTATCTCCACCGGCTCCACGCGGTTCCCGTTGATCTTAAACATCTCATCCATTCGTCCGAGATAATAATACTGTCCGTCCGCATCCCTGCGGCACAGATCACCGGTATGAAAGAATCCGTTCCGGAACACATGTTTCGTCTTCTCCGGAAGATTGATGTATCCCCGCATATACCCGTTCAGGAAGCAGAGTTCTCCCTGACCGGCACCTTCCACGCGGTTCCCCTCCTCGTCCTCCAGATGAACATCCGAAGTCTCCAGAGTCGGTGTTCCGATCAGGGCCTCATCATAGTTCCGGTCCAGTCGTTTCGTTAAAACAACATATCCTGATTCACTGAGTGCGTAAATAACCCGGATCTCCGGAGATCCCCCTTCATAATAGACGCCTGTTACCGGTTCACTCCCCGAGCTGATGATTTCCAGAGACGGGGCCGGTTCCTTATAGATCCGGAGATAAGACGGCGGCAGATAGATCCTTTTCATTTTTTCCTCATGGATGAGCGAGGTGAGTCTTCTGTAGTCCCGAAGGACCTCCGGCATGATAATGTAATGCGGCTGAAAATAGTTGAACATTTGTCCGAAGATCATAATGCTCACCACAAAATAGAACGGTACCACAATTCCGTATGGTCCCTCCGAGTACTCTTCTTCTTTAAAACCCGAATCCCTGATATTCTCATAGGTTCCGTATTCATGCAGAACCCCTTTTGGATTTCCGGTGGAACCGGAGGTGTATACGGCAAATGCGGCATCATGCAGATCCGTCTCCGTATATCCGTCCAAAGGTTCATATTTTTCCTGAATTTCCGCATAGGCATCATCATCCAGAACCAGTTTTGCCTTTATATCGTCCCGGATATACTCGATCCGTTCCGGCGGATAATCCTTATCCAGCAGAACATATGCGGATCCGTTCCGGATCGTACCCAGCATCGCAATATAATACTCAACGCCTCTGGTCATTGTAACCAGGATAAAGTCCTCTTTCCCGATCCCCTTATCCTGAAGCCATGCACGGATCTTTCCGGCTTCCTGATCCATTTCCCGATATGTAAGCACTCTTTTTCCATCCTTCAGGGCAATCCTGTCCGGATTATTCCTGATGATATCTTCTGCCGTCTCAATCCATCTTTTCATTCTATCCCCTTATTCCCCCGCAAGAAAATGAACTGCATCCATATATGCTCCTGCAAACCGGTTCACCCACTCATCGGAATAGTGTTCCTTTGAGTACGTGATCACAAACGGATGAACCGGCAGACCTTCATTATCCAGTACGGCCATATTGATCCCGTGTCCCGGCTGGTTTCTGTCCATCGGCAGTTCCTCGGTCTCTTCAATGAGTGCACCGATCTTTCCGACCGCAAAGATATCCTTCTGATACAGGAAGCTGACCAGACCATTCATCTCGTCTACTCCTGCCGGGAAGAAGCTGTATTCCGGATGCGACATACCGAACTCCGCCTGCTCCTTAACCTGTTCCATCAGATCCTGCGGCGTATCGGTCTCCTTCGGTGAAAGGAATACAGGGATCCAGCAGACATATTCACCTGCGGAATTCATCTTGATGTGCCGGTCTCTTCCGCTGTATCCCATTCTGATCACCGCTCCGTCCGCTTCGCTTATCTTCGCCGCTGCAATGGCTGCTGCGGTGGTATAGAACAGATTCCCGCGATCCTGCGTCTTCATCATGCTGATGTCCTGATAGAGTCCAATGGTCTTAAACTCCGTTCCGTCCAGATCCGGCTTCATGAAATAGTATTCCGGATTCGTCTTCCGGTCCGGGCAAAGCGCCGCATAATGCTTCTCTGTTTCCAGCCATTCCGGCGAGCCCTTCCTTTCTTCCATCTGCTGAAGAATGTAGTAATAATGATCCGCCGGTATTTTATGATCCGGATCGTTATAGCATTCAAAGATCTCATCATTTATGATCCTCAGTCCCGTGCCGTCGGTCAGGGCATGATGGAAATGCAGGAAGAAATAACAACTGCTTTCGGTCTTATAAATCTCTTTCCGGTAAATGGTCCGGTCAAATGCGGAAAGCTTCCGGAGGATTCCCTCCTTTACCTTTTCAAACTCCGCATCCGTAAGTTCGATCACCTGAACCGGTTCATACATGGAGGGATCATAGACCTGCAGGATCCGGTCCCCTTCCCGGACCAGGCGGGTACTCAGCACGGAGTAGTGACGAAAGACCTTATCTACTGCCTGTCTCAGACGTTCCACATCGATATCCGATTTCATTTTATAGAGAACCGGTTCATGACGGTGCAGCGCATCCGGATGTGCGATCTCGATATCCGCCCACATTTGCTGTGCCATCAGCAGAGGCTGCGGATTCTTCCGTGCTTCCTGATCCAGCCGTTCCAGTTCTTCCTCCGTAAGAGGCTTTCTGTTTTCCAGTATTTTCCCCAGTGCCTTGGGTGTCCGGTTACGGAAAAGCTCCGAATCCGAAATATCATACCCTTTCTCACCGCAGGCGGTAATGAAACGGATGGACTTTAAGGAATCTCCCCCGATCAGATAGAAATCATCATTGACTCCCACCCGACTTACGCCCAGGATCTCCGCCATCAGGTCACAGACCAGCTTCTCCTCCTCCGTTTCCGGAGCCACATATTCCGTTTTGAAATCCGCATTCTTCGGGGGAAGCAGCATCCGGCGCACCAGTTTCCCGTTTGCATTGATCGGAAGCTCATCCAGTCCGATATAATAAGTTGGCAGCATGTATTTTGGAAGCTTCTCCTCCATCACTGCCGGATCAAAGTCAAGTTCCCCGTCCTTCAGAAGCCCTCTGGCCTCTGCTTCACGTTTCACGTAGTACATACAGATAAATGTACGTCCGTCCACCTCGAATCCCCTGGCAGCAACCAGAGTCAGTCCCGTGGCCGCACGGAAGACAACTTCGATTTCTCCCGGCTCCACACGGTTCCCGTTCACTTTGAACATGTCATCGTTTCTGCCCACGATATAATAGAGTCCGTCCGCATCCCTCCGGGCAATATCAGCCGTATGATAAACCCCGTTCCGGAACGCTTCCGCGGTCTTTTCCGGCAGGTTGATATACCCCCGGACGAAAGGATTCAGGAAGCAGATCTCTCCCTTGCCTTCTCCCTCGACCCGGTTTCCTTCTTCATCGATCAGATGCAGGTCGATCTTCGGGAACGGTCTTCCGGCCGGTGCCTGACCGTACGCCCGGTCCAGAACCATCGTAAGCACCGGGAAACCGGCCTCCGTCATGGTATAGATATTCTGGATCACCGGCTTTCCGCCCTCATAGTAAAGTCCGTCCGCCGGTTCACTTCCCGTTGCAACCAGTACAAGGGAATCTGCAGGCTCCTTATACATTCTGATATAGGAGGGGGACAGGAAAATGGAGTCGATCCTGTTGGTGACCAGATACTCATTCAGCTGCTTCATGTTCCGGAGCATGGCCGGAGATATGATATGGATCGCCTTGGAAGAACATACGCAGTTGACCACCAGAAGGATGGATGCGACAAAATAAAACGGAGAAACCATAACTCCCGTTGTCTCCGGGTATTCCTCCTGTTCCGGAAGAATCGTCGCAAACAGTTCAAGATTTCCGTATTCATGCAGCACACCCTTCGGCGTTCCGGTCGAACCCGAGGTATATACGGCAAAGGCCGCATCATGCGGATCCGCAGGCAGATAACCCTCGACCGGGTCCGCTTCCTGCATCTTCGAATAGATCTCTTCATCCACCACCAGTACCGCATTTACATCCTTACGGATGAACTCCCGGCGATCCTTCGGATAATCCCTATCCAGCAGTACAAAGGCGGCTCCGCTGCGGATCACACCCATCATGGTGATAATCCCTTCTGCCCGGCGGGGAAGCTCGATCTGAACAAACTGTTCCCGTCCGATCCCCTCACTTTTCAGGTAACCTGCCACACGTGCAGAAGCCTCATCCAATTCCTTATAAGTTACATTTCTCCTGTCATCCACGATCGCACTGCGCTCCGGATATCTTGCGATAATATCCATCACGCGGTCCATAAAGCACACCATACCTACTCGTCCTCCTGTAAATACATTTCCTTCAGTCTGTTTTGTTCTTCTTCCGTCAAATGCAGTGCATCCCGCAGGAATCCCTGAAAACCATGATAGGTCTGATCGATCTCATCATAAAACGCCTCAATGTATTCCCTGTTTGCACCCAGGAAGTTATACAGGGCACGTTCATCGATCTCCCCCATCGAATCCACCTGGCTTCTGATGATTTTTTTCAGGGACTGGACATCCTTCACAAGGTAATCATTGGTTGCAATATAATCCTGTATGACCGTCTCCCGCGGCACACCCAGGATCTCCTCCAGAAGTGCGGCTACAACACCTGCCCTGTCCTTTCCCGCCGAACAATGCCACAGCACTGCCTTCGGGTGTTCCTCCAAAATGATATCCAGGAAGGTCCTGACCTGGGATACCGCGAATTCATTCCGTGACAGTCCCCGGTACATCCTGATCATATAATCCCTGGTTTCATCCGGCTTCTTATTCATTTTGTCCAGGAATTCCATCTCGGATTTTTTATCTCTTGAAATCCCCTCAACGATCGACTCCAGAACCGGAAGATTCCGGTATTCTACCCCTTCCGGAATCCGGTCCCGCTTCTCCTCGATCTCGGAAGCCGACCGGAAATCGAGCACCAGACTGACCATCCGGCCGAGCTGCTCCAGATCCGGATCCGACGCCTGCGCCAGTTGCCCGCTGCGGATCAG
This sequence comes from uncultured Lachnospiraceae bacterium, assembly GCA_902796385.1. Taxonomy (GTDB): domain Bacteria; phylum Bacillota; class Clostridia; order Lachnospirales; family Lachnospiraceae; genus Eubacterium_Q. The sequence goes on along the minus strand of CADBOV010000130.1, from coordinate 6,765 downwards.
TTTTCCTTTTTTGATGACGCGGTGATCCGACGTCTTCATCCCCCCAAGATCTCTTGTATTATTCAGCGTCTCAAACTCAAGCAACCGACTCATATCATTCCCTCTTTTCCGATAAAAAAACACAACAAATAACAATACTTCATTATACCATAAATGCACCCGTATGGCATCAACGAATCACGCGGAAAAACACATCATTTCACTTGTAATAATCCCAACAGTCTGTTATCTTTTTCTTATCACAGTTTAAAAGTCCCTCACAGTTTCATGAATGTGATACCTCAGTCTTTTTCACTCATACTAATCCATCCGGAGGTTGATCGGAATGAATTTTGTTATATGCGATGATGATCCGGATTCCGTAAGAGACATCGAAGAAATGGTCCTGCTTTATTTTAAGATCCGTCACCTGCAGCCGCCCCTGATCCATACATTTTCCTCAGCCCAGAAAATGCTGAGGAGCTCATGTGTCTATGATATCGCATTTTTAGATGTGGTATTGCCGGGAATTTCCGGTTTGATCGCTTCAAGGGAACTGAAAAAAAGAAACCGGCGGATCATGATATTCATAATCACCGGTTTCTCCGATACTTATCTTGATGAATCTTTTGAGGAAGGCGTATATCGTTACCTCACCAAGCCCGTCAGCATGCGACGGCTTCATACGGGGCTGAGATCCGCACTGATCCGGCTTTCCTCTCCCTGCAAATCTCTTCTGGTCCGTACCACTACGGAAACCCGCAGGATCTCAACCGAGGACATTCTCATCGTTCATACCAGCCTTCGTACTACGGGCGTGGTCACAACCACGGATTCCCTGATCTGTCCCTACCCTTTCTCCTTCTGGAAACAGACGCTTCCCGAAGAATGCTTCATGGAAACCCATAAGGGCTATCTGGTCAACCTGACCCACATCCGTTCCTTTGATCAGGACCGGATCCAAATGGATGACCTGAAAACCATCGCTTATCTTTCCAAGCGAAACTACTCCGAATTCAAAAAACGGTTTCTGTTATTTCTGGAAAATGAATGACGCCGGGTTATGCCTTACTCCTGCCCCTGCTTTTCCGTCGTTTCCTCTCCTGCTGCCAGCCCCTGCTTTTCCGTTGTTTCCTCTCCTTCTCTCAGCCGATGCTTTCCGGCTGTGAACCGGTCGAAGCAGGCAAGTACGCCCGGCAGTACAAAGAGCACCAGAATGATCGCACTTCCCGCACCGATGGAGATGGTCTGAATGATCTGCTCGATGGTAGGCTCACCGAAGCACTGTCCCAGGATTGCCGTAACCGTTACAATGATCAGTCCTGAGGTAAGGATCGTGTGGATTGCTCCGGCATAGGCCTTCTTCAGAGCCTCTGCCCTGCCGCAGGTCTTTCTTGCCTCCCGGTAATAATTACTGTACAGGATTCCGTAATCGATCATGGAACCCATCAGGATACATTGTACGATAAGCAGTGCCAGATAGTTGATGCTGTATCCCTGGAAGCCGACGGCACTTATGGTGATAAATACACCGGTCTGGACCAGGACCACAAGGATCACCGGAACTGCAAGCGAACCGAAGGTGATCAGAACCACAAGGAAAATGGCTCCTGCGGAAAGCAGTGTGATCAGCAAAAGCTCCCTGCTGAAGGTCCGGCTCATTTCGTAGTTCATGGCCGAAGATCCGACCAGATAGTAATTTCCGGCAAACTCCTCACACCGGTCTTCCATTTTCTTATAAAATACATTCGTTACCTCTCCCTCTTCGGGAACCGTAACGACCATGATCATCCGTGAATATTCCGGTCCCTTCAGCTGCCGGATTCCGTCATTCAGATCCACTGCAAACTTTTTGATATCACTGACCATTTTTTCATCCAGTATGGTCTTAAATGCATCATCATAGATCAGCGTATCATTCATGTAGTTCATCATCTGCTCGATGGACATGGTACGCACCTGGTCCGTCGGCATATTTGCATCATGATAGATATACAGTAATTCTACCGTTTCCGCTTTGAAATCTGCTGTCATTCCGGAAAACAATGTATACATTTCCTGATGAGTAAGCTCTTTTCCCGAAGTTACCGTGGTGATGAGCTGCACCAGATTTGCAAGCTTCTTCCGGCTCTCTTCGTCCATTCCGGAGCTGAGGTTCGGGTTATCCATCACCCCGCTTGTAAGGAACTGTACAAATGTTTCCGCAGACATTTTCAGCTTCGGATCATCATGCTTCAGCATATAGATCATAAGCATCTGATGTGTGGATGCAGCATCACTTCCCATAATCTGTGAGATCGCGGTTTCATCCAGTTCGACTCCGCCAATGGCTGTATCCATGATCGGCTTCAGCATCGCCATTTTGCCGATCTCCTCCCGGCCCAGCATGCCCGCGAGTTTTGCACGGTTGTCGACAAGGAAGCTGAACACTCCGTAGAAGGTGGGCTTCACATCCGGACTTGCGGCACTGACAGCCTGAAGAAGACGGCTGACCTGTTCCGGCTCTGCGCCCAGGACACCGGTCAGAATTTCTGCCGTACATTCCTGCTGCAGGAAATCCGGATCCGTGAAGATCCGTAGCTGCTCGATCTGTCCGGACATCTCTTCCCCGAAATATGTGGAATACACCGGATCTTTTACCAGATCATCCGCAATAAAACCTACAAAGTCATTGATCTTTACCTTTGATGTTTCAAGGTCCGGAGCCTGAAGGAAATAATAGAGATACAGCTGTTCACACTGCGCAGGCTCCATCCCGAACAGCCCTGCCATTTCCGTGGGACCGATGGGCGTTTTCAGAAGTTCCGCATCCGAAAGCTTCTTCATCATGTCCAGATTCTCCGAAGCCGCATCACCCATATAAGAGGCAAATGAGGGATCCGTCATCACATCTTCCGTAAGGAACCGCATGAATTCCGATACCGTCATCTTTCCCGGCTTACCGTCATAATACTTAAAGTACAGCATATTGAAGGTACTCTCGGTGGGCGTGATATCATTCTTCTTTCCGTCTCCCATACTGTCGGAGAGATCCTCGATCGCATCCACCATTTCCGCGGAAGTATACTGTTTTGCCAGGGTGTTCGAATAATTCGATGCGCTCTTTACATCATCCCAGTTTTTCATATCATCTGCCAGTGCGGTTACCTTCTCGTCATCCTCATTTGCATAGACGAGCACCACCTGGTTCTCCTTCGGGAAAACATCCGAGATCGCATCATATTTTACCATGGAATAGCTGACATCTGTCTGCTTCTGAAGGAAATATACACCCACGAAAAGCAGGACAAAGAACACGGTCAGCGGAACACGAAATCTGTTGCTGAACCGGGCAAGTCCTCCCACAGGGATGTGCGGCGCAGGCTTCCTGGTCTTATCCAGCACCTTCGTGAACATCAGAAGTAATCCCGGCAGGATCAGGAATACACAGACAACGCTGAAGAATACACCCTTTGCCAGAACGATACCCAGATCCGGTCCGATCTTGAAGCTCATAAATACCAGTGCGAAAAGTCCTACCATTGTGGTAAAGGAACTACTGGAAATGGAGGAAAACGCTCCCGTGATCGCCGATTTCATGGCTTCCTTCTTATCGTCGGTCTTATCCTTTTCCTGCAGGAAGCGGTTGGCAAGGATCACGGAATAATCCATGGAAAGCACCAGCTGCAGGATCGCCGTAACCGAAAATGTAGTCTCGGCTATGGTCCCCATAAAGATATTTGTTCCGAGGTTGATCAGGATCGCCACGCCGATCGTGAAAAGGAACAGGAACGGTTCAACCCATGAATTACACATGATGATCAGGATCAGTGTAAGCAGTCCGACTGCCGTAAGGATTGCCCAGAGCGGAAGCTCAGGACTGTCACCGCTGTCATTCATGTATATCATCTCATTCTGTGTAAAGTCCGCCGCAAGCTTTTCTTCGATGGACGCCTCTTCGTCCGAGTGATAATCATAATCGGTATGAAGAACAAACTTTACATAGTCATCCTTATTGTAGTCTTCATCCCCGGGTTTATAATCCACCTTTGTCACATACTCGATCCCGGAGAGTTTCTCTTTCATCTCCAGTTTCTCTTCTTCGGACATTCCCTTAAACATGACACGGATCGTGTATTCCTCTTCCACCTCAGGGAATTCCTTCTCCATCAGATCCATACCCTTTTTCATGGAAGAAGCATCCGGAAGGTACTTCGTCATGTCGGAATTGACCTCAACCTTCTTCATCAGGAAGAAGCAGCCTCCTGCGATCGCAAGCACCAATATCAGGATCAGAATCCTTTTTTCCACGATAAAATCAGCAATCTTTTTCAAAGCCATCCACCTCTTTAATCTGCTTTGTCCTCTTGACAATTGAATTCTATAACAATAGAATACTATCAATTCATCGTCTTGAAATCAACAAACTGTTTACTTTGTTTTGTTTATTTGATTGCAAATTGCACTTTTTATGTCGCGAAGTCAACATTTTCATAAGTTTTTGTCGATTTCAATGTACGGTTATCTGTTATCAGCCGTAAAAAAAACGCCGGATCCGGCGCTGAATCGAATGCTGAATATGATGCGGGAAAGGATATCTTATGGAGAATCAACGGATCAGGATTACAAAACGAATGCTGAAGGAAGCACTTGTACGGCTTCTGGAAGAAAAGCCTCTGGAAAAGATCACGGTATATGAGTTATGCACCAAAGCAGAGGTGAACCGTACCACATTTTATAAATACTACGGAAGTCCCTATGATCTGCTGGACGATATCCGTGCCGACTTCCTTCATGAACTGGAAGTCAATCTGCAGGAAAAGAAAAATCCCTACAGCCTGCAGAATATCCTTACCTACATTTTTACCCATCAGGCCGCCAGCAAGGTACTTCTGAAAACCGCACCGGATGACGGGTTCCTGGAGCGGATCATCTCACTGTCGCTGATCTCGGATCAGCTGGAAGCGCATATCTCCGGGGATGAAGCAGCGCATGTAAAGGCCTATACCAAAGAGTTCATTATCTTCGGATCATACTCCATCGTAAGGAAATGGCTGCTTGCGGAAAATCCCGAACCGCCGGAAGAAATCGCACGGATCATCAACCAGCTGGTCGGGATGTATACCGGCAGGTAGGCTGGGAAAATCGGGAATGGTTCAGACCTGTCCCCGTATACACAGGGACGGTTCTGATCAACCCAGAACCGTCCCTGTGTATACGGAACCGACCTTGGTCAGCCCTGTACCAACTTGAGGAATTTTTTGTCGTTCATCTGCTCATTCGTCACGTACTCGCCATCCCGGAAGAAGGCGTAGGTAGTGACGGGAGTGGGCGCTGCCTGGGCCGCTTCCCTGCTATCCAGTTTCACTGCCTTGAAGCGGATCCCATGCTCCTTCGCGGCGGCCTCCAGCACCGGCACATACTTGGCGTTGAAGGGACACTGGTTGGTATAGTAAAGAACATAGCCCGGTTCATCAATATGCGGATGCTTTGCGCACTCTTTGAAGGCCGGTGCCTCTGCCCCTTCGGTAAAGGGCAGGTGCCACAGCTGAATCCCGTTGTCCGCCTCATCCGCAACCACAAAGCCCTTGTAGGAAAGGAACTTCGGATCCGCCAGGAAGGGCTTCTTCTTTGCAGCCGCCAGGATGCAGAGCCCCTTCTCCCCCTTCTCCCTGCTGTCGCTGATGCACGCGTCCAACAACTCACTGGAATACCCATGTCCCTTGAAGGAACCGGAAACCCACAGACAGTCGATGTACATATACCCCGGCGCATCGATGGGATTCCAGGCATTCTCCGCCGGGATATACTCGATGAAGCACTTCCCCCGCTCCACGCTCTTCAGGAACACCAGCCCCTCATCAAACCGGTCGGCAAGCCAGGCCTTCTTCGACGAAACCTGCACATCCTTATTATTGGAAATGGCGCAGCAAATGTGTTCTTTCTCCAGATTCTCTTTCGTGACTCTGATATATTCCATGGATCACACCTCTCATTCTCTTATTCTGTTCTCCGGATGCTCCCTGTCTTCCGGAATCCTATTCGTCCGGATAGTCCCAGAATTTACCCTTATGGAAATTCTCATTTCCCAAAGGCTTCGCTGTCAGCCGGAACATGATGCATCCATCCGGGCAGACGATGGTCTTCGTGTACTTGCTGTCTCCGCCGAGGCTCTCAAGATCCCCTCCGCTCCGTACCGCTTCCATCAGGGGATATAACATCATCATTGTCTTGGAGCAGATTCCATAGCCGTCCTTATTCACCGGGCAGCCGTAAGTACATTTGTAAACATCTCCCGGCTCTTCCCCGTTCCGGCAGTACCGTTCCGTGTGATTCCCCTGCATATAGTTCGTAACCTCGACGGTAAACTCATATTCCTCGTCGTACCATTTCTTCATCGTCAATTCCCCCTTCGTACATGATCTTCGATCGTATTTCTCACCGGCTTTTCCCTAACGGATCGGATGACGGATCACCGTCCTCAGCTTCTCCGGCGCCACCTTCCGGGCATCACTGAGGTATATCTCATGATGCAGCCTCTCCTCCGAAATATCCAGAGCGTACCCCTGTTCTTCCATGAACCGGTGCATCATTTCCACCGTGGCAGGTTCATCATCATAGGAACCGATGTGCATGCACTGCACGCACAGCCCCTCATCATAAGTGAAGAATTCCACCTTGGAGAAATCCTGCTTCTTCTTTGCGGTTGCTTCCTTCACTGCCCACTCGAAATCCGCTTTCGTCACAAAATCCGGTAGACGGATGACGGAAATCCAGTGGAAATCATCTTTACATGCATAGTCAATA